>CAIVHI010000001.1 GCA_903905685.1 uncultured Bacteroidota bacterium
TACTCCTACTCCTACTCCTACTCCTACTCCTACGTACCGCTCTCCAAACTCCGCTCTCGCTCTGGTCTACCAGAGCACCAGTTTGCCATTCCATTGCACGCCGTCTGCGGTTATGCTGATGAGGTAGGTGCCGCGGGCTTGGTCGTGGATATCGATATCCCAATGGTCGGTGGCGGTGTAGGCGGCCTCCAATATAGCGCGACCGGTGAGGTCGGTCACCAAAACGTGGATATCGTATGCAGGTACCGAAAGGGTGGCGTGGTAGATGCCCGTGCTGGGGTTGGGTTGCAGGGTGATGAGCTTACCTGCGCCTTCGACGCCCCGAACCATACCCGGCGTATCGCACTTATAGAACGAATCCACTTTAAATACGAATGTTGCGGTATCGGCGCCACACACATCCGGATAACTGTACATCGCGGTATCCGTGCCGAAGGTATTGCCCGTCAACACCGTGCCGCCCAGAATCGAGGCATGGCTGTTCGTAAGGCTCAGAATGCCGCCTACAGGATAAACGGACAACGTATCGGTCCCCACCTTGCACAGCAGGCTGTCTCCCGAAATCGTCGGGTGCACCACCGTATCCACACCCACAATCTTCATGGCCGAACTTGAGCCACATAGATTGGCGATGGTGTAATGGATGGTGTCGGTACCTGCTGTTGGTGCTGTAACGATGCCGCTAGCAATGGCGACACCCGCTGTCGCCGTCCACACGCCACCGGCGGCGGTATCTGTATAGGTGGCGGCCGTACCGGCGCAGATTTCCGAAGGCCCGGTCAACACTCCCACTGAGGGAGCAGTCAGGACGGTGATGGTTTGACTCACGGAGAAAGACCCACAAGCATTGGCAAAAGAGTAGGCAATGGTATCCACCCCTACGGCATTGCCCGAAATGATGCCGCCGGCAACCGTCGCCAAGTAGTTGGAGCGCGTCCAACTACCGCCTGAATATCCATCGGTCCATGTGACGGACGCCCCCAAGCACACTGAATCGGTTCCGACTATGGGCTCCGATGTCGGCGTTGCAACAACGTTAAGCACCGCCGTTGCCGTGTCGTGGCCGCAATACGAGGTAGAGACATACCAAACGGTATCGGTTCCCGTCACCAAGCCCGTAACGCCGGTAGATGTACCCATGGTGGTGAGGCCCAAAATGGCATTGGACTGCGCCCAGGCACCGCCGGCTGTGGTATCGGTAAGCGTAACGGTGTTGCCCGTACAAACCGTGGCAATACCCGTGATGGCCGCTATGCCGGGATTGGCGAGGCAATAAACCGCATGGGTAGCTATCGCACTACCGCAAAAGCCCGTAGTGGTATAGACAACAGTATCGAGACCTGCCGCCACATACGTGGCCACGCCTCCTGTAGAAATGGCTGCATTGCCATTGGTAGCCGACCATTCACCACCCGGTATAGTCGCAGCAATGCCGGTTGCTGCTCCTGCGCACAGCGTGTCGGGCCCAATAATTACGCCCGCATTGGGTAAAGGGGCAATATACACCGGCTGGTACCGTGCCACTGCTCCACATGCCGACGCCTCAGTATACGCAACGGAATCCCAGCCCGGATTGATGCCGGTTACCATGTAGTAAATGCCCGTTCCGGTAGCTCCCACCGCAAGCCCATTGGCCATAGACCAAGTGCCGCCACTACCCGTAGTGGCATAAGCGGCGGTGGAACCCGCACAAAGACTGTCGGGGCCTTCCACCGTAAACGAAGGCGGCATCTCTACCACGACGGTTTTTGTCGCCGTCTGCAAATAGCCGCAAATGCCTACGGCTTGGTAGGTGATGACGGTGGTGCCCGAACCCAAGCCCGCCAGGACCCCTCCTGTAGAAGTAATGCTCGCAACCGTAGGAACTGAAGATGTCCATACGCCGCCGGAGACCGCATCTACCAACGTGGCAATAGTGCCGGGACACAGGGTGGAATCACCGACTATGCCGGGCAGCACAGTGTCTGCATTCACGTTGAAGACGTAAAGGAATTCCGCCAAGCATACCGATGGGGCATAGTAAACGACCGTGTCGACCCCTCCACCTATACCGGTCACGGCGAGATTCCCGCCCACTGCCGTACCGGACAAATCGACGTTGGCAACCGTCCAACTGCCTCCCGACAACGGGGGCGACAATGTGGTGGCACTCCCAACACAGAGGTTGTAGGTGCCTTCAATGTAGTCTCCGGCAAGGTTGACCGTAATGGACTTTGTGGCGATTTCTTCGCCGCAAGCGTTTACCACGAGGTAATAAATCTCTGCAACGCCCGAAGCGACACCGGTTACGACGCCTGCAAAGGCCGTTGCAACTCCCGTATTGTAAGAGCCCCAAACCCCACCTGGAGTGGCGTTGGAAAGTGATATGGTGGTACCTTCACATAGGGAGGAATCTCCCAGTATGGGTCCCAAAGGCGTGTCGGCAACGACATTGATAATGTGCGACTGCTGAATGAATCCACATACGGTGGCCTTGGAATAGATGACAGTATCCCTACCTGAACTTATGCCATCCACAAGCCGAGATGCCGCCCCAAGGGTCACAAAACCGGCATGCCCATTGGTGACAGACCAAGTGCCGCCCGGAGGCGTGGCTGTAATAGTGACGGTGGAACCGGGGCAAATGTTTTGGGAATCAACGGTGGTGTAGCCCGTAGGCAGCACCGTGATGGTTGCCGTTGCGGTAACCGTATTGCAGACATTGCCTACAGTGTAGGTCACTGCACCGGTGCCGGTAGTGAGGCCGGAAACCGTCCCCCCCGCGGAAACAGACACCACACTACTTGTAGAAGACCATAAGCCACCCGCCGGAGTTTCCGACAGTAAGCCCGAGGAACCTGCGCACAAGGTAAGCGAGCCTGAAATGGTGCCAGCACTCAAGATGGGTAGGAAGCGTACAAAGTGTTTGTAAACCACAGTGCCACACGTGGACGTCACGGTGTAGTAAACGGTATCCGTCACCGGAACGGTAGCGGAAACAATGGCATGACCGGTGCCTACGGTGACCGTCACTGCACCAAAAGCGGTTGTCCATGTGCCACCGGGTACCGGGGCGTAGTACGTGTCTATGCTGGATATGCACAGATCGGCAGAATCAAAAGTCGCCGGTGCAGGTGTCGGGAATACGGTTATGGCCAACGTCGCGCTGGAACTGTCACAAGGGCCGTGCACCTTGTAGGTAATCGTGGCAACGCCCACCGATACCCCGGTGAGTAGGCCACTCGAAGAAATCGTGGCGACACCGGTATTGTTGCTGGTCCAAGTGCCGCCCGCAGTGGCATCGGCAAGCGTGGTTGAGGAACCCGTGCAAACGGTTGCCGACCCCGTTATGGCAGCAGCGGTAA
>CAIVHI010000002.1 GCA_903905685.1 uncultured Bacteroidota bacterium
GGCCATGACAGGCGCTACGCGATTGATGCTTCCAAAATCAATCGTGAACTAGGGTGGTATCCGTCGGTGACGTTTGAAGAAGGTTTGGGCAAGACCATTGATTGGTATTTGGACAATGCCAAGTGGTTGGACGACGTTACGTCAGGGAATTATCAAAATTATTATCAAACCCAATATTCAAAATAGACCATGAAAGGAATCATTTTGGCCGGCGGTTCGGGCACACGGTTGTACCCGCTCACCATTGCCGTAAGCAAGCAACTCATGCCGGTGTTCGACAAGCCGATGATTTACTACCCGTTGTCGACGCTCCTACTGGCAGGTATCAATGAAATATTGATTATTACGACGCCTGAAGACCAAGCGGCTTTCAAGAAGTTGCTGGGAGATGGCAGCCAGATAGGTTGCCGTTTCGAGTATGTGGTGCAGCCGCGCCCCGAGGGCCTCGCGCAGGCGTTCATCCTTGGCGACTCGTTCATTGGCGATAATCCGTCGGCACTGGTGCTTGGCGACAATATTTTCTATGGCTCGGGCATGGGCACGTTATTGAAAAACAAACGTAATCCTGATGGCGCGGTGGTATTCGCCTACCAAGTGAACGACCCGGAACGCTATGGCGTAGTGGAGTTCAATCAAGACAAAAAGGTCATATCTATTGAAGAAAAGCCACCGCATCCCAAGTCCAATTTTGCAGTGCCCGGCCTTTACTTTTACGATAAGGATGTGGTCGCCATTGCCAAGTCCATCAAGCCTTCCCCACGTGGCGAACTGGAAATTACAGATGTCAACAAAGTGTATCTGGAACAAGGCAAGCTGGAAGTAGGCGTACTCGACCGCGGAACTGCTTGGTTGGATACAGGCACGTTCGATTCGCTCATGGAGGCCGGTGCGTTTATCGAGGTTATCGAGAAACGCCAGGGCCTCAAAATAGGGTGTATTGAAGAAATTGCCTATCGCAATGGCTGGATAGACGATGCACAAATGGACAAACTGGCCGACATCTATTTTAAGAGTGGATATGGCAAATACCTTAAAAAATTGATAGGGCAGATATAGCTCCGGCCAATGCCCTATTTGAAAAAGTAATAGCTTGATAAGGTACCCCCTATTTTTTGGGAGGATGTGCCGATTAACTTTGCATCTGTAAAAACAAAAATTAATGAAACGTAACGCAACTGCCGTTTGGAACGGCTCCGGTAAAGAAGGTAAAGGAACGCTCACTACCCAAAGTACGACGCTCAACAACACCCAATATTCTTATGTTAGCCGCTTCGAAGAGGGCGTTGGTACCAACCCAGAAGAATTGGTGGCCGCAGCCCATGCCGGTTGCTTCACTATGAAGCTGTCTTTCGTGTTGGGTGCTGCCGGATTTGTGCCTGCATCCATCGAAACCAAGTGCGTTGTAACCCTGGAAAGCGGCAGTGTAACCCAAAGTGCATTGCATTGCACCGCCAGTGTACCCGGCATCACTGCCGAGAAATTTCAGGAGTGTGCGGCAGATGCCAAAGCAAATTGCCCCATCTCCAAACTGTACAACTGCGAAATCACTTTGACCGCAGAATTGACGGCATAATACCGGCTTGCTTGATAGAAAGCGTTGCTGCCCGGCTTGCCGTGGCAGCAACGCTTTTTTTATGTTGCAATCTCTGGGGCATACAAAGGCCGGTACGAAACCGTGAACTTGGTTTTTATGGTTTTTGGCGTTATTATTGCAATTGCAAAACAATAGAAATGAAGAAAGGGATAGCGGCCATCGTTGCTTTGGTATTGATTCAGATTACTTTCAGCGGGTGCTATTCCTACCGCCACCGCATTACCGACCGTCGGAAACATTTTCATCGCGCATGCTACTACGATGTCTTCAATAGGCGCAACCGTATGCAGTAGTTGGGACTCCGCCCCAATACCGGTTGGTGTTCGACATTGGACGCGGACCCACGATTAATCGAATAAAAGGTCTTCAGATTTCCTTCTGAACATGGGGATATACCAGCCGCCCCTTAATCCATATAGGATGTCGAGCCGCTGTTTGTTGTCGGTATGCATCACGTCGTAAAGGTAATCTCTACGGTCTTGCGTGATGCCGAAGAGGGCATCCAGCCCAAGGTGGAAATTGATGAGCCGGTTCTTCGAAAAATACACGTAGCCCACATATTGCTCAAAAAATATGCCGTTTGTGAGTCGGTCGTAGCCCTTCAGGTAGTTACCTCTTATTTGGTATACGTCTTTATTGCTGTTGTAAATGACTATTTTGTATCGCATGCAGCCGCCCGAGGTCAGCACCATGATGCCATTGGCGGGATGGTACTTCGAAGTCTTGAAAATCCTACCGGCTTCCAGGCCAATGCTGTAGCCCCTTTCATAAATGGGAACCGCCACCCGGGTGCCACCCGAGTTGATGAACTCCACATACTTGCCGTTCCATGAAGTATTGTATTGGTCGCGGATGTTGATCATCAGCGAATCGTTCTTCACATCATTGCCCAAAATGAAGTCGCACTTGGCACCAAACACCCAGTTTTTTTTGGACTTGTACAACGTCCCAAAGCCTACCCTGTAGTCGAGCCCGAAGCTCTTGGCCATATCGCCCGCGGGCATATCGAAGTCGGCATTGCCCGTAATGATGAAGCCATAGCGGGGTTTCGGCAGATTGGCGTCTGTTTGGAACAGCTTATCTTGGGAATATGCTCCGCCCGTAAGGACCATGAGCAGCAATATGGTTAAACCTAGTTTCATTAACGTTGACTTGTTTTATAGTCCCGGATCAAAACACCGGATACCGGGCAGTCGGGTAAAACCGACCGTAAATTTAATGGAGTAAAGTTAAGGCAAAACCAAGTATGCCGATTGAAACCAACTATTTGCGGCGATACTCGGTATCGCCGCATTAATCGGCAATTCGTCTAATCCCCGTATTTTTGACCTGCGCATTGCGTTAAAACGAAGAAACAGATGAATTATTGGCTCGCTAAGTCGGAACCGTTTAAATATAGTTGGGACAGGTTTGTAGGAGATGGGCATGCCGTTTGGGATGGTGTGAGGAACTACTTGGCCCGAAACAACCTGCGCGCCATGAAGGTGGGCGACCAAGTGCTTTTTTATCACAGCAATGAAGGCTTGGCCATTGTAGGTATTGCCGAAGTGGTAAAGGAGGCCTACCAAGACCCCACTACCGAAGATACGAATTGGGTGGTGGTGGAGCTGGTGCCCGTGAAGCGGTTGGCAACGCCCATTACGCTGGTGCAAATCAAGGCCGACGCGGTATGTTGCGAAATGGAATTGGTGCGGCAAAGCCGGTTGTCGGTAAGCAGGGTTACCGAAGGTCAATTTCACCGGGTGCTTGTACTGAGTGGTACGGAGGTAGAGTAGGGGGTTAATGCGATTTCGGTCGGTTTACAGAAGTTGACGTTTGCTATTACCGAGTTAGAGCGGCAACGACAAATTTCGATACGCGACGATGAGTGATACTTTCGGCATCGGTTGAAGAGTGCCAAATTTTACCGCGAAATGTCTAAAACAAGAAAGTCCAAACCTTTCGGTCTGGACTTTCTTTAAATGAGCGGAAGACGAGACTCGAACCCGCGACCCTGACCTTGGCAAGGTCATGCTCTACCAACTGAGCTACTTCCGCATTTTTTAAAGACCGTTTTGGGAGTGCAAATGTAGGCGTTTTTTTGGAATGGCGGAGATTTATTTTGCCGCGAAAATACCAACCGTTTCATGGCCGCTTTTTGGTGCCAAGCCGGCAAAGCCCGGTTGAATGGGAGCGACAACTTTTGCGGCACCTCAGCCATTTCGTACACGCCATCCGATAATGGCGTTGTCCCCATTCAAGCTCCTCTCAATGGTAGCTTGAATGGGGACCGGTAAATGATTTCGAGCCGGGCAACGACACCCTACTGTTCCAAATAGTGCTCCCGTCTGACAGATTATTGAAACATTTTATGGAGTCAATTAACAGCAATATCGTTGGGAAAATCCTCATCGACAAAAAACCGTTGTAGAACGCTGTTAAGACGGGCGAGGTAAGATGGCTTTTAAAACGTCAAATCGTTGCATTTCCGAGACATTTAAGGACGAATGGGGGGAGAGTAGGTCATGATTCCACTTTCGTCATCCCTGTATTGAATAAAAAAACCTGCAATCAGAGCTTGTTCAGATTCTTATCCAATTCCTTGTCAAACCACTCCTTCGCGTTTTCACTTCCCTCTTGGTGCCAGTCTTTGCAACCTGTGCTGTAATGGCGACATCACTGGCCCAAATATTCACAAACACATATCAAAAGTCCTTGGA
>CAIVHI010000003.1 GCA_903905685.1 uncultured Bacteroidota bacterium
CCCCAAATGTCGTAGGCAAACTTTTTGATGCCTACGATGCCCGCAACCACGTTGCCGCTGTGAATGCCAATCCTGATATCGAACGTTTTATCACCCACCAATTTCTTCCGCTGCGTCATGAAACGGATGATTTCCAACGCCGCCGATACGCAAGCTTTGGCATGGTCGGCATGAGGCACGGGCACGCCCGCGGCCGCCAGGTAAGAGTCGCCATTGGTTTTTATTTTCTCAATATTGTGTGCCCCCATTATGGTATCGAATGCTTGGAAGCACGTGTCCAATTCGCTCACCAATTCCTGCGGAGACAATCGCTCCCCCGCCTTGGTGAATGCAACGAAATCGGTAAAGATTACCGTCACGTCGGTAAAGAACCTTGCACCTGCCCGGCCCGTTTCCTTCAATTCGTCTGCCACCTCTGCCGGTAAGATGTTCAGCAAAAGGTCGTCAGACCGCTGTTTTTCATCGCTGAGCAGACGGTTGAGCTTGTTGGAATAATTGATGTTGTCTTCCAAAAGCATGTTTAACCTCGAAAGCTCGGTATTGTTTTTCACCACCGTCTTCATGGCATAGGAAAACATCAGGAAATTCCGAATTTTCAGCATCAGCAGGATGACATCGAATGGCTTAGGGATGAAATCGACCCCACCCGCTTGTAGACCCGAAATCAAAAAGTCTTTTTTCTCATTGCCATCGGCAATGAAAATGACGGGTATGTCCTTGGTCTCGGGCTTATCCTTAATCAATCCTGCAAATTCGAAAGCATTCATCTCCTTGTAATTGACATCAATCATCACCACGCCATAGTCTTCCTGCTCCAGCAAGTGGAGCACCTTGGCTACACCCGAAACCGCCTCCACAATGAAGTCGAAGTTGGCCAGAAATTTTACAAGTGATGCCAACGACTCCGGTTTGTTGTCTACAACCAGAATCTTAAGGGCCATGAAATTTTCCATCGTTATCCACCATCCGTAAAAACGGAAGTAATCCGCAATATAAGCAATATTCGGTAAACAACTAAGAGTCTATACAATACAGTTGGCATGCACTTTCAATCGGTGAATAATACTTTAAATTGCCGGAAATACCCGGCAAAATTGGCCGGGCAACTTTGCGGTTCGATTGAAAAAATGGACTAATTTTAATGCACCAAACGTTGAAACATGGGAACTTACAGCACCAAAACCGATGCTTATATGGCTCAGGCCGCCGAGTTTGCCAAACCTATTTTGGAGCGTATCAGGCTCCTGGTACACACGGCGTGTCCCGATATTGAAGAGGCATGGAAATGGAGTTTCCCGGTCTTCCTCTACAAGGGCGACATTGTTTGCAATATGGCCGCCTTCAAACAGCATTGCAGTTTCGGATTTTGGAAGGCGGGATTGATGAGTGATCCCGAAAACATCATGTCGGGCATTTCGGAAAAAAACGGCATGGGCGATTTGGGGAAAATCACGCAACTCGAACAATTGCCGGCAGACGACATCCTGATTGCCTATATTAAGGAGGCCGTGCAACTCAGCGAAAACAAAGTAAAACGTGCACCCAAGCCCAAACCTACGGAGGAAGAGAAAAAGAAATTGGAAATACCTAAAGACCTTATTCAGGCACTAACCATCAACGAATTGGCAATCAAACATTTCGAATCATTTCCCTACTCCCACAAAAAAGAATACTGCATGTGGATTGGGGAGGCCAAAACCGAAGCCACCCGCACCAAGAGGATTGCACAAGCCGTGGAATGGATAACGGAGGGCAAAGACCGAAATTGGAAATATAAAAACTGCTGACCCTAAGGCGACTTTGCAGCGACCTTCACGCTTTGAATGTCCTCCAGCTTCGCCACTACGGTTTCGCAAATGCCGAATGGAATGCCCACCGTGGCCCGGCAAAAAAGCTGGAAGTCTTTTTCGAGAATAGTTGCGCCTGCGTGCTTCAACAGTTGAAGCACGTCGCCAATCACGGGGTAGTCGAATTCGATATCGAACACGAGTTCCAGCTCGCGCTCTACAAAGGCTGTATCGGCCAGTGCGGCGGCCACAGCTTGTTTATAGGCATTAATGAGGCCGGGCACTCCAAGGAGGGTGCCGCCAAAATACCGCACCACCACCACCAACACATTGGTGAGCCCGTGGCTGTCAATTTGGCCCAACATGGGTTTGCCGGCACTGCCCGAGGGTTCGCCATCATCGTTGGCACGAAATTGCAGGCCATCGAGCCCCAACCGGTAGGCAAAGCAGTGGTGCACTGCTTTGGGATGAAGTTTTTTCAAATCTGCCATGTGGCCCTTTACCTGCCCAAGATTGTTGATAGGGTAAGCAAAACCCAGAAACTTGCTACCCCTGTCTTTAAATTCGCCCACTCCCGGTGCCGCGATGGTGGTATAAACGCCGTCCTTCATACATTTGAAAATATTACAACACTAATGGGCGCTCCATCAGAGTTTGTCGCCACAGCCGATAGCGATTACGGCCAGTACCGACACAAGTATACCGATAATGCGTTTGTAATCGGCCATTTCTTTAAACAGCAGTCCGCCAACGACGGCCGAAAGCGTCAAAATCCCTATGTTGAGGACGGGAATGGATGCAGACGGCTGCAAGAAGGGGCTATGCATCATTTTGATGTAGCAATAGATGGAGAAAAAGTTGGGGAGCCCCAATGCCACACCTGCAGCCCAATTTTTGGCCTGTAGTCGGGCCGTACCATTGGCCACTCGGTACATTAGGATGATGGCACCGATGGCGGCGGCAAACCCGAATGAAAACGTAGTGAATGCCGGATGGGTTGCCACATCGGGGTAGTGCGATTGCACATGGTTCAGCATGGCATCCAATAGTCCGCCGCCCAAAAAAAGTGTGACAAGCATCGAGATACCCTTCTTGTCGAGCTTATCTCCACCCACCCCCACGCCCGACACCAACATTACAGCCGGCACCGACAACAACATGCCCATGCCTTTCAGCACACCAATGTGGTCGCCATTAAGCGCAACCGCAAACGTTACCGGAATTACAATAGACAACTTATTGGCAACCACTGTTTTAGAAATACCCAAAATACCCGTGCAGGCCGCTATGACGCTGAACACCGCAAAAAAGCCGACACCTGTCAATGCAGCCCAAGGAAGCCACGGGGCGGCATGGCCCCCAAAATTCGTGGCAGGTCCCGATATCAAAAAACCCGTAATGAGGCATACCACATAGTTGGCAACCACCACCTGAAGGCGGTCCACGCCCCAAGAAGGGGCGAGCCGGAAGAAAATGGAGATAACGATATTGAGCAGTATGGTGACAATCAGGAATTCCATATTAATTGTAGAGGGCTATAGTTCGGCAACAACATAATCCGGCAGGCGGTACTCATTTTGGGTATTGACAAACACTTCCAATAAGTCGCCGTCAAGTTGTGAAGCCCATAACAAAGTTGACGATGGTAGGATGGGGGCGGAGATACCGGTAGGGAAGTCGGCCGTACCCGTAAGGACCCTTGCCTCGTCCCACATGCCCGCCACAATGAATTGGTTCAACGTCTGCGCTCCCCCTTCCACTATTAGCGAAACTATTTGGGAGTCGTATAGCCTGTCCATCAAGCAGGTCAAAAACGACGCATCGAAATCCATTTTTACAAGCTCGACATTCCGGCTTGTAGCGTTTTGCATGTCGTTCACAATCCAAGTTGGCGCATGGTTGGAGCATACTTCGTGGTGGGAGGGGACCTTCAATTTTCGGTCTAGAACCACTCGCAACGGTTGCCTGCCATGCCAAAGTCGAGCGGTCAACATGGGGTTGTCGGTAAGTGCCGTATGGGTACCCACCAAAATAGCGGCTTCCTCAGTGCGCCATTTGTGCACTACCTGCATAGATGCAGCATTGGTGATTTGGAATCGCGACCCATCCAACGGTGCGAACCAGCCATTGCGGGTCTTGGCCCACTTCAACACAACATAGGGGCGGCGCAACTGATGGTAACAAAAAAATCGCCGATTGAGCCACCGGCCCTCATTGGCGAGCATGCCGATTTCAACGGCTACCCCACCCTCTTTTAGGATGGCTACCCCCCTGCCACTCACCTTGGCAAAAGGGTCGGAGTTGGCAATAACCACCTTTTTCACCCGTTCTTGAACCAACCGCATTGCGCAGGGAGGCGTATTGCCGTAATGAGCGCAAGGCTCCAAATTGACATACATCGTGCTTTCGGGTATAAAGCCCCTATCTGCCTCAACTACCGAATCCAGGCAATTCACCTCGGCATGGGCTGCACCATATCGTTGGTGCCAGCCTTCGCCAATTATCCGCCCCTCATACACCAGCACGGCACCTACCATCGGGTTGGGCGTAGTTTGCCCCTTGGCCCGTTGGGCAAGTTCGAGGCACCGCCTCATGAAAATTGAACCATTGTCCATATTGAAATTGCCTCAGCCAAAAATACGGCTACCGGCGCAACCGGCATCAACTTTCCTGAAACACTTTGAGTTCCCGGTTACTTTGACGCAAACGGTTGGCAATGAGCAATGCCAGCCGCTCGAAAACCAGCCCCGAGACATGTGGATGTCTAACGGTTACTTGGTTGAATTTGTCGCGAGACAGGGCATATAGCACCGTATCATCTACCGAGATGGCATCAGCCGACCGCGTTATTTTGTCGATGAAGGCCATTTCCCCAAAAACGCCACCCATGCCGATAGTGAGTAGGTGAAATTGCTTGCCGTCATTGAGCGAGAGTACGATTTTCACATTGCCCTTGCGCACGAAATAGATTTCATCACTGGCATCCCCCCCCTTGAAAATCTGTTCGTTGGCTCGGTAGGCCTTCGTTACGGTGCATTCATGTAAAGTGGAAACGGCCTCCTCGTTGAACCCTTCAAACAGCTCCAGTTCTTGGAGGTCCAAAACCTTGTCGTTGCTATAGATGCTGCTACCTTCGGCCAAAAGTATTTCGTCTTCAATCCATAGCAATGCAGCATCCAAGTCATCAAAATACTTGAGGAACGAACTTTCTGTGAGGCCCAGATTTTGAAGGTACTCTCGAACGTTTTGACCTGTAGGCAACGTAAGTGGTACAGACGTGAATACCAAAATCCCGTCCTTTTCCTTTATTCGTGCCACAATTTTCTTCAACATGTTAGCGGCTGTGTAATCCACGCTTTGAATGCGGCGCATGTCGAGGATGATATATTTTTTCTCGGCGTAGTAGGGTTCCAACTTCGAGAACAGCTGGTCGGTAGTACCGAAAAAAAGTTGGCCTTGAAGCTCGATGATTACCGTTTTCTCGCCGCGCTCTTCCAGCACCTTGCGCTCTTGCGCCACCCGTATCTTTTTTGAGAAAACCTGATTGCCGAATACCTTGCGACGGATGACCGAAACGCCCATTTGCTCCCGCAAAAACAGGAATATGGCCATAGCGATGCCCACGCCCGCGGCTTTTATGAGATCGAGGTTGGCAGCGGCTACGACTACGGCCATAATGACCGAAAAATCGAGTATCGTGGAGCGGTTCTTCAACATCGAAATGATTTTGAAATCTATCATCCGGATACCCACAACGATGAGGATGCCCGCAAGGGCAGGCACGGGAATCCATGAAATGTATCGACCCACTCCAAGAACGGTAATCAGCATGATCAACCCGAAAAAGAAGGTAGAGGTTCTGGTTTTGGCACCGTTGTTGATATTTTCCATGGTGGCCGTCATGATGCCCGACCCCGGAATGCCGCCCGTCAACCCAGCAACTATGTTTCCAAAGCCTTGAATCATCAGTTCCCTACGAGGGTCGTGATTGGAAAAAGTGAGTCCGTCGAGGACCACGCAGGTGTTCAAGGTAGTAATGGACAGCAGCAATGCCAAAGTAACGCCGGGAACAATCAATCCGATCATGCTGTCTACATCTACCAATGGCATGAGTACATACCTGCTGTGTAGGGTCCTGACGATTTCACCTGGCGAAGGCGCGATTTCCCCAATGACGAGCGGATTGTTCTTAAGGTCGAATAAGGCAGGATTGAAAGCAGCGAGCAAGAGGTATACCAAAATGCCGAAACCCAAAGCGATGACCACCGCGGGGACCTTTTTCGTGATTTTCCGGGAGAAAAACATGGCCGATATTGTAGCACCACCAATGATTAACGAATAGGGATTCCAAGCGGCTGGATACCAGCAACCCTTCAATAACGTGACCCCCTTAGACAACCCGAGTAGCTTGGGCAACTGGCCCAGAAGCAACAATACCGCCACCCCATTGAGATAGCCCGTGATGACCGGGTAAGGAATGTATTTGATGAACTTGCCGCCTCCAAAATTGCCGAATCCCAACTGTATCAAGCCCGAGACAATGGTAAGCAACGTGATATAGACGGGAATTACCTGTATTGGCACGTGCCCGCCTTTCATGAGCTCGGCCACAAAAACGGAAATTACCGCCGCCGCAGCCGCGCTTGGCACAGAAATGAGCCCCTTCGTGCCCCGAAAAATGGGCACCACCAAGCTGAACGCCACCGTACCGATGATGGACCCCAGTGCCGCCATACCGGAATACTGGCTGCCCAGAGGCGCATAGCTCATCAGTCCATAAGCGATTGCCGAGGGCAGACCCACCAGCATAGCCGCAGTTCCACCCCTGATATCTCCAACCAAATATTTTCCGGTAGTGCTATTGCCACTCATTATTTACAAAGTAATGCCTCAGGCGAAATAACGGTAAAATTAAGATTCCTTACCACAAATTTACCTACAAATTCGAAAATGTTTGTAGTCGTAAGTGTTTAAAAGACTCGATTGTCGATACCGCCCCACTTAACCGAGCATCCCACGGCCGGAAAGCCTTCTTTTCACACTTGCGCCCATTAAGGGCGCCGCCTCACAGGTGGGTTGTTGATGGAGGCAATACGGGCAATCAATTTGGTATAGGTGGTGTCTATAAGGTCGGGATGGGCCTTGTACCAATTGAGCGTTACCGTGAAATCAGAATCGGAAACGTGATAATGTTCAAAGATTTCGGCATAGTAAACGGCCAAGGAATCGGCATTCTTCATAGTTCCTTTGTTCTTATCATTGATCTGGCGACTCATCAATTGAGAAGACTCATACCAGAAAGTATAGTTACCTGTAAAAACTTTTATTTTACTACGATCCACATCGGCAACGTGTGTACAGATGGTA
>CAIVHI010000004.1 GCA_903905685.1 uncultured Bacteroidota bacterium
ATATAATTCCATTCTGGAGATTGTTTAGCGGGTTGAGACGGCAAATAAACCTGTTGGGCCATTCGCAGGCAAAATCCTTATTTGTGCAAAACTACAACATGGCCGTCGGGATGCAAAACGCGAGTTTGCAGGCACGTTTTGCGCAACCTCCTAGAGCCAGCGCAACGGATTGCGGCGGCGGAGGAGCACATAATATTTGATGTTCTTGATAAATGCCAGTATCATATAGATAATTACCGGCGAGCCCATGGTTAGAAAAGAAATATAGATGAACCAAAGGCGAATGCGCGACGTAGCGACCCCCAAACGTTCGCCTATGGAGGAGCACACCCCGAATGCCTGCCATTCAATGAAATCCTTGATGTGGGTTAGTCTACGCATCGGCACGAAGTTACAGAAAAAGCTACTACCTCTTAGACAGGAAAAACCGTGCCGGAGTTGGTTGGAGCAGGTTAAGGTTTTGTTGCAATGAATGCCTATCGGGGTTTTGCGCCCCAGTGGATGCGGACCGATGAATCTGCCGGAATCCCGCTACGGCACTTGTTGCGGCGCACCCTGCTCCGCGTTTACCGACATTTAGTGCGCAATTACCGATAGACAGCCCATTTTGGCCTAAAACGCCTTTTGCATGGTTTTTGCTGCTTATACATTTGTACCGTAAAACAAAGATTTATGCGTAGTCGAAATTTTTTCGGGGAAGATTATGAAGCCGTTTATGCCCGTAGGCAGAAAGGCAAGAGGTTTTTCGGTATTGGGGTTGCCTTGATAGGGGTGTTGTTGTTTTTGAGGGCGCTTGGGGTGTTGTCGATGTTGTCGTTCTCGTTTACTTGGCCTGTGATATTGTTGGTTGTCGGGTTTTTGATTGGGCTGAGACACAACTTCCGCAATAATGCTTGGTGGATATTGATGCTCATTGGCGTGGCCAACCTCACCCCCGAATTCACCATTATGGGTCGTCCGTCTGAGCATTTCGTTTGGCCCACCGTAGTCATCATAGCCGGCTTGGCCATTGCGCTACGGCCACGTAAAGACCGCTGTTTCAACGGCCCGATAGTGAGGTCGGGCAAAACGACTGACGGCAAACTGGACGTAGACGTCACCTTCGGCGGCCGTAAAGAATTGATTACCGATAAGGATTTTCAAGGTGGAACCATATCGGTAACCTTTGGCGGGTGCGAATTGAATTTGAGTAGGGCAGATTTTGCCGGGCCATCAGCCGTGCTCGATTTCAGGGTCTCCTTTGGCGGCGTGGAGATGGTTGTCCCCTCCCATTGGGAAATCCAAAATGAAGTCAGTCCATCCTTCGGCAGTGTGGAAGACGAGCGAACGGTGCAAACCAATGCAACGTTCGAAGAGAGGAAAGTCCTCATTTTGAGGGGCAATGTATCCTTCGGGAGCATCGAAATCAAATCTTACTAATCAACGGCGGAGCGACGTCATATTTCAAACACCAAAAGAGTCTTTGCAATGAAAGCATACACGGCACAAATAATATACCGCATAGAATGCGACGGTTTGTTTACCGACCAATACGAAGAACAATGGAGGCTCGTCTTCGCCGACGACGAAATGGAGGCACTCGCTGCGGCCCGCGAAACGGGTGCAGCCGAGGAATGCTGCTTTGCCGACAGGCGCGGGCGGATGATACAGTGGAGGATGCTTGCAGTGAAAGACCTCAGGCCGGTAGAACTTACCAATGGCGGGCTGTTGTTCTCCATGGTGCGCGAAGCAGAGATGATACCCGCGCCGCTATGGGGCATGTAGTCCCCAAGATTGGGATCGTCATTCATCCATATCCGTGCGGCCGCTAGTCAAAAATATCTATACGATGCTGGTATTGTTCTTTGTGGCGATATCGGCATCGCATTTTTGGATATTGGCAGACGTGCTGCACTTCGATAAGGCTACCGCATGGCAAGATGCCGTGGTGAGTGCCGGTGGGGTCACTTTCGGAGCATGGAGCATTTACCTTATGGTAAATGCATATCCAACCACGGCCATGTTCTATTTTTATGCGTTGGTAGCAGCAATGGTCATGACGGCTGCTGTGTGTTATGCCGACTTCGAGACCCTGAAGTGGTTGGCCGACAACCCCATATATATAGAGTGGTTGAAACACACCTTGGTTTTCCGTGCCCTTTTTTACGGATTGCTTTTGGCATGGATGGGTACAAATGGGGCTTTGCGGAAAATGCTCTCCATATCGGAGGAGAAGTTCAGGTTGCAAAGCGATGCTGCTACGCTCCTCCGCGAGGCCGAATTGTTCAAATTGCGGCAGCAGCTCCAGCCCCACTTTCTATATAACAGCCTCAATTCCATTAATGCCCTGATTTTACTGTCTCCCGCAAAAGCACAACAAATGACCGGTCGCTTGAGCGACTTTCTGCGGAGTTCCGTTAAGCGGGAATCTGAAGACAGCATACCGCTCTCGGAGGAGCTAGCTTATGTGCAATCGTATCTCGATATAGAATCGGTACGGTTTGGCGACCGTCTCACCGTGAGTATCAACAATAATATGGTGGAAGACCTCCCCATTCCACCATTCCTGCTTCAGCCCGTCATTGAGAATGCGATAAAGTTTGGGTTGTACGGTAAAACGGGCGCGGTTGAAATAGGCTTGGAAATAACTTGGGACGGAGCATCGGTGGTGTTCACGATTACGAATCCTTTCGATCCGTATCTGGCACCGCCCAAGGGTACGGGTTTTGGTTTGGACGGAATCAAGCGCCGGCTATGGCTGTTATATGGCAGAACGGACCTACTCGAAACCCGATTCGACGATACCCAGTTTACAACGATTTTAAAAATACCTGCTTCCTATGTATAAAGTAGTGATAGTTGATGATGAGCCGTTGGCGCGCCAATTGATACAGGCATTGCTCGCCGACCATTCGCAATTCGAGGTTGTTGCCTCCTGTTGCGATGGTTTTGAGGGGTTTAAGGCAATAAAGGAACGCCGTCCAGACCTTGTATTCTTGGATGTTCAAATGCCAAGACTCTCTGGGTTCGAAATGCTGGAGCTTATTGACGAACGTCCATCTGTGATCTTCACCACGGCGTTCGACGAGTATGCCGTGCAAGCATTCGACAGCCATGCCATCGATTACCTATTGAAGCCGATATTGAAAGACCGTTTCGATACTGCTATCGGTAAGTGGATGAAGCAGACGTCGCCTGTAGTTGCGGTATCTCCTGAAACACTGCCCGACGTAAGGATAGGGGAGGGCTACCGTCATAGGATAGTGGTGAAAGACAATGGATTGATACGGATAATCCCCGAAAAGGACATCCATTATGTGGAGGCCGACGACGATTATGTCAGGATTTACACCAAGGCGGGCACATACATGAAGAAGAATACCCTTGCCCAAATAGAGCAACAGCTTGACCCTGAGCAGTTTGTGAAGGTCCATAGGTCTTACTTGATACCGGTTGACCAGTTGGTGCGCATTGAGCCATATGAGAAGGACAGCCACTTGGCATTATTGCATTGTGGCGCAAAAGTGACCGTAAGTAAAGCAGGGATGCAGAAATTGAAATCGGTTTTGGGATGGTAATGTATAAAGGGTAAGATACGTAACTGGGGCATTGAGCCCGTTCGGAGGCGTATTTGCAGCGATTTCAAAAAAAGTTTTTTCGGCTGAAAGTGTCTGCAGTCAATGGTTTCGGCTGATTCTGCAATGATGGTAGGTGCAAAAAGCTGAAAATTTATTTTGTGGGCTAAAAGCTTTGTGTATTTTTGCAACCCGTTTGACGGGAAACGTTCTTTGAAAGTGCAAAAGTAGA
>CAIVHI010000005.1 GCA_903905685.1 uncultured Bacteroidota bacterium
CAAACCGGGTTTCAGCAGCGGGCAGGCATTGGATACCCTGAAAGCCATAGCCGACCGGACTTTGCCGCAAGGCTACGGCTACGAATTCTCCGGGCTGAGCTATGAAGAATTACAGGCCGGCAGCAAGACCATCTACATTTTCTTGCTTTCCATAGCTTTCGTGTTCCTCTTCTTGGCTGCGCTTTACGAAAGCTGGTCGGTGCCGTTCTCGGTACTGTTGTCGGTTCCCATAGGTGCATTTGGAGCCATATTGACGCTTACCTTCATCCCAGCCCTTACCGACAATGTGTATGCGCAAATCGGGCTCATTACCCTCATCGGGTTGTCGGCCAAGAACGCGATATTGATTGTGGAGTTTGCGAAGGCACGTGTGGATAGCGGCGAAGAACTGCTGGCTTCAACCCTCGAAGCCGTGAAACTGCGATTGCGCCCCATCATCATGACCTCTCTGGCGTTCATACTGGGCGTATTGCCACTGGTGACTGCCACAGGAGCGGGTGCGGTGGCACGTCGCACCATAGGCTTCACGGTGTTGGGAGGCATGGTGGCAGCCACTTCGTTGGCCATATTCGTAGTGCCCGTATTGTTTATGCTGATATCGAAATTAAGTTACAGCAAAAAGCGGTTGGAATTTCTACGTAAGCACCGCACCGAGATAGCCGAGCAGCGTATCAAGGAGCATGAAGAGCAAATTAGGCAATACCTTAGGTTCGACTTGGAAGAAAAAGCCCAAAAGGAATTGAAAGACAAGGACGAACGCAAGCGCGGCAACCATAATTGAAAATCATGTAAACCTGAGTGCGCAAATGTCATAGTCATCATGTAGGAAAATGTTATTTTATGGCATGCCGGTTTAACCGTTCGCCCAATAACCATTACATTCGCAATCTGATTTTTTTTCGCAACCCAATAACTCCAACCAAATTATGACGCAACAGGATTATATCCACGTCCCTTACGGCAAGACCGTGCATGGTGAAGAAGAAGTGGAAGCGGTAGTGAAAGTACTGCGTACCTCTACCCAAATGGGCAAACACGTCCGTGAAATGGAAGAACGTGTAGCCCAACTTTATGGCAAGAACTACGGCATCATGGTGAACAGCGGCTCATCGGCCCTGTATCTGGCTGCCGATCTGCTTGATTACGAACCGGGAACCGAAATCATCACTCCGGTGCTGACGTTCTCCACCACCGTGGCCCCCATCATCAAAAAAGGATGGATACCGGTGTTTGTGGACGTGGAAGAAGGCACCTACAACATTGATGCCGAAAAGGTGGAACGCATGATTACGCCTAAAACCAAGGCGATGATCATCCCGAACCTGATGGGCAACCTTCCCGATTGGAAACGCCTGCGCGAAATAGCCGATAAATACGGCTTGTTCGTATTCGAAGACTCTGCCGACACGCTGGGCGCAGAAATTGATGGCGAAACGTCGGGTCGTTTCACCGATATGAGCTCTACAAGTTTTTACGGCTCGCACATCATCAACTGTGGTGGCAACGGCGGAATGCTATGTGTAAACACTGACGCTTTTTACAACCGTGGCCGCTTGCTGAGGAGCTGGGGTCGCAGTTCATCGCTGTTTGTAGAGTCCGAAAAGATAGAGAACCGCTTCAATGTGGAAGTAGACGGTATTCCTTACGACGCTAAATTCGTGTTTGAAGAGCCCGGCTACAACTGGGAGCCTTCGGAAATGGGTGCCGCCTTCGGAGTTGTACAATTGAACAAATTGAAGCACAATGTGGATACCCGCACCGCCAACTACAACACGCTGTTGGAATTCTTCAAGCAATATGAAGACACCTTCATCTTACCGAAACAATTGCCCAACTCCCGCACCGGCTGGCTGGCCTTCCCCACTACCCTACGCGACACCGCAAGCTTCATTCGCAGAGACCTCCAAATCTTCTTGGAAAAACGCAATATCCAAACCCGTACGGTATTTACCGGCAACATCCTGCGCCAACCCGGCTTCAAGAACCTGCCACACGTTGCCGCGAAGGAAGGATACCCGGAAGCCGACAAGGTGATGCGCGGCGGTATGCTGGTGGCCTGCCACCACGGCCTGAGCGAACCCCAAATCAACCATATTATGGAGAGTGTAACCGCATTCTTGAAAGACAAATAAGAGGAGGTTCCGTACCCCATGCTGCTAATTGCCATATTGATTTACTTTGGTTACAAAAACTACACCATTGCTACCCGAAAAGGCGTTAATGGGTGGGTGTGGGCGGCAATTACTGTGGTGGCATATTTCTTTGCCGCTATCTTGGGCTCTTTTTTCGTGGTGATTTTTTACTTGAAAAACAAAATCGACTTCAATTTATGGGTCAACGATCCCGATTATAGTCAACATGCTTCTCAAATCATCGCGCAAGAGTTCAACTCCAACGTGATCTTGGGTATGGCGATATATATGTTCGGAGTCGGGGGTTGGTTGCTGGTGCGCTACCTCTTGGAGCGTAAGCCTGATGTGATTGACGATTCTTTTCTATAGTATTCGATAAGAAGTTTTATAAGCCGCCCCGAAGTAATCTGGGGCGGCTTTTTTTTGCAACAAGCCGCCCGATTATTTTCGAAACCGGGGGTACTGTTCTGCGCACTTCCGACCGTAACCATTCGACAGGAAGGACGGTGGAGAGCAAAATTCTAAAATAGATTCGTTTACAGATCGATAATAAAAAGTCTCCCACCCTCAATAGCCGATACCATTGCCCGGAAATCATTGCTTACGGTTACTTTGGTATGGAGCTTGAAATTGAAATTCACAATAACGTCGTGGGCTTCAGCCGCTATTTCACCGGCATCATTAAAAATGACGTGATGAAGGCCATAGCTGGTATTCTTAATAAATTCCGTGCGCGATTTGACCACAATGTTACCCGGATAAAACAATGGCTGGAAGAACCTGCATTGAGTGGAAAGCAGCAATGGCCCTACCTCGGCATCGGTAAACTTGGCCGACAAACCGCATTGTTCCCAATAATTTACCCGTGCGGCTTGCGTGTACCGGAAATAGGAAACATTGTTGACGTGGCCAAACATATCCAAATCTGCCCAATCTATCCTCAATGGGAGGTGTACAAAAAAGTCGTCCATATCAATACCGAATTTGAATAAAACGTTATGCCTGAAAGGAAAGTAAAGCACCATTACCCGAGGTGCAGCCCATCGAAATGCAATATAAATCTACATGAACAAATACATCAATCTCAGCGTCCAAAGGTTGTTGTACTCGGTGGCGCGAGAGAAATTGGGTGGCACATCGGTGCGCATGGGTGTAATGGAATATTGGAACCGGAGATTCAAGAAGAGGCCCTTCACCAAGTGGAGATTGGCACCTGCCACTAGCTCAAGTTCATCTTTATTGAACGGGTATTTGAAGAGGTTCACTGGCGGATTGGCCACACTGGTTTGTAAAACTTCGGAGCTGCTCACCAGCCGATTGTAGGAAAGCCCTACCCCGATGTTGCTTTTGAAACGGTCGAAGATGTTGATCATAACGGGAATTTCGGCGTAATTCGCAGTAATTCCGTATTTCGTCACAAATATGGAATCAATGCCCGATTTCCGGGTCACGTCGCTCTTACTGCCTTTTTGGGAGTAAAGGATTTCCCAACTCAAAGACACGAATTTGGCTAAATGCAGGTAGCCGATGCCTCCTACGTTCAGGCCGAACTTGTAGTAGCCCGCAAAGTCATCGCCATCTACTTGGGCAAAATTGGCACCACCCACTATGCCCGCATAAAACAGTTTGGACTGTTCCACATAAAGGCCGGTTCCGTCGCCATCGCCTTGTGCACTGACGGTTACAGAAAAAAGCAAGGAAAAAATTACTACCGAAAGTGCCCCGATTTTTCTAACTTTATCCATTCATTCTACCGTTTCAGACGTAATGAACTTCAAATATACGCCAAACACCCTGAAGAAATTGGAGGGTCTGTTTGAGGAGGCCGATTTCACAATTCGTTACGAAAAAGGAAACTTCAACAGCGGGTACTGCGTGTTGGAAGCAAGGCGCATAATAGTGGTGAATAAATTTTTCAATGTCGAGAGCCGTATCAATGCGCTAATGGAGATATTGACCAACACAGCCATTGATGAGACCATGCTGGGTGGTGATACCTTGAAATTTTACCATCAATTCAAGAACATTGCAACCAGGGCGGACGAGCCGTTGGTGCAAACAAAAATCGATTTGTGACATTGAAAATTACATTTCTCGGAACCGGAACATCGCAAGGCGTACCATTCATCAGTTGCCCGTGCCCGGTTTGCACGTCTACCGACAAAAAGAACAACCGGCTCCGCACCTCGATTTGGGTACAAACCGATGATGCCAGCATTGTAATAGACAGCGGACCCGACTTCAGGTACCAAATGTTGCGTGCCGGTGTAAACAAGCTGGATGCCATTGTATTCACCCATGGCCATAAAGACCACATTGCCGGCATGGACGACATTAGGGCCTACAACTTTTTCTCGCACAAAGCGGTTGACATTTATGCAACCGACGAAACGCAAGAAGCTTTGCGCCGGGAGTACAGCTATATTTTCAACAACCCAACCTATCCAGGCATACCGCAGATAGAGATGCACTCCATCAATGGTGCCACCCCTTTTACTATAAAAGGGGTGACATTTACCCCTATTAGGGTGCGCCACTTCAAGTTGGAAGTTTTGGGTTTCCGCATTGGCGATTTCACCTATATCACCGACGCCAACTATATCGAAGATTCGGAACTACTCAAGGTGAAAGGTAGTAAAGTATTGGTATTGAATGCATTGCGACACGAACCACACGTCTCGCATTTCACTTTGGAAGAGGCTGTACAAGTTGGTGCGTCTACAGGTGCAGACCAAGTGTTATTTACCCACATCAGCCATCAGCTCGGGCTTCACGACGAAGTGGAGCAAAACCTACCTCCAAATATGCGTCTCGCCTACGATGGTTTGGAGCTGTTTTTTTAGGGAGACAGCAACTTGTCCACATTTGCGGTGGGTAGCCTTTCGGCTTGCCGTCAAAATGCCGTTTGGAAAATAAATTTTCAGTTACCTTTGCACATGGCAACTAAATCCAAATTTTACGGGGAAGGTCTCACCTTTGACGATGTATTACTACTCCCCGCATATTCCGACGTATTACCACGCGAAGTAAGTCTGGCTACAAAACTTACCAAGGATATCCAACTCAACATCCCCATGGTGTCTGCCGCCATGGATACCGTAACCGAAGCCCCACTTGCAATAGCATTGGCCCGTGAGGGTGGAATTGGGATTGTGCACAAAAACATGAGCATCGAACGGCAGTCTGACCAAGTCAGGAAAATCAAACGATCCGAAAGCGGCCTCATACCCGACCCCATCACCCTGCGCGCCGAAGCTACAGTGGGAGATGCACTTAAAATAATGAAGGAAAACAGGATTGGCGGAATACCCATAGTAGACAATAACAATCTATTGATTGGGATTTTGACCAACAGGGACCTCCGCTTCGAGAAGAACCCCAAGAGGCAAGTATCTGAAGTAATGACCAAGGACAACTTGGTTACCGCGCCGGCGGGAACCGACCTAAAAAGGGCCGAGAGTATCTTGGAACAGTACAAAATAGAAAAACTCCCCATTGTAGATAAGAAAGGCAAGCTCATTGGCCTAATTACCTTTAGGGATACCATACAGGCCAAAAGCTACCCATGGGGCTGTAAAGACAGCATGGGTAGGCTGGTTGCAGGCGCAGCAATCGGCATCACGGCAGACATCTTGGAGCGTGTTGAAGCCCTGAAAAACGCTGGGGTAGACGTTATTACGCTCGACAGTGCCCACGGCCATTCCAAGGGTGTTATTGAAGCCGTAGCCAAAGTAAAGAACGCCTTTAAGAACCTCCCAGTAATTGCCGGCAATGTAGCAACGGCAGCCGGTGCCAAGGCGCTTGCCGAAGCAGGTGCCGACGCTGTAAAAGTAGGAGTCGGGCCCGGGTCCATTTGCACAACCCGAGTGGTGACGGGAGCTGGTGCACCACAGCTAACTGCGATAATGGAAGCCGCCCACGCACTGAAAAAAACCGGCATCCCCGTAATTGCCGATGGAGGCATCCGCTACACAGGAGACCTCGTCAAGGCACTCGCCGCAGGTGCGTCCTGCATTATGGCGGGTTCGATTTTTGCGGGAACCGAGGAAAGTCCGGGTGAGACCATAATATACGAAGGAAGAAAGTTTAAGTCTTATCGCGGCATGGGCTCGGTAGAAGCCATGCAGGAAGGCTCGAAAGACCGCTATTTTCAAGACATGGAAGCCGACATTAAAAAGCTGGTACCCGAAGGTATCGTTGGCAGGGTGCCTTATAAGGGTATGTTAAGTGAAGTAGTGCAACAATTTGTAGGCGGCCTCCGTGCGGGTATGGGTTATTGTGGCGCGAAAGACGTGAAAACCTTGCAAGATGAGGCCCAATTCGTGCGCATTACCGCTGCAAGTATGGCCGAAAGCCACCCCCATGATATCGTAATCACGAAGGAAGCACCCAATTACAGCCGCTAAACCTCGGCTGTAATTGTATTCCAAATCCACCCATAACGAATCCATAACCGCATCCATGACCGCCGAAATCGCCATCCTACTTTTCCTGCCCGTGGCAGCATTCCTCCTGTTTCGGGTATGGAAAAAACGGGCCAAGACACCGGTACCTGCCGTAGCCGAGGCCAAGGTGCCCATTTATGAGCGCGAACGCAACATCGCCTTAAACGTAAACCCAACTCTATTGAAGCTACAGATACCCGAAGACGAATTGTTGGTATATGGAGTTATTTTGGACTTGGATATGGGTGAGGGGTTCATGACCCTAGCTTGTTACATTACAGGTGCTGCAAACCTGTTGTTCAGCTCGGGTGGTGGAATTCGCGGAGGCGGGAAAAACCCCGCCATTGGCGAAGCGGGAGTGGAATTTGTAACCGATGCCCAGGAATTTTTGATTTTCGCGAAGCCGGTTGTTGCCCCTCTACCTCCGGCCAAAGGTTATGCGCAGTTTTTTCTGCTTACGAATAAAGGTAAGTTTACCGCATGTGAGCCCTTGAAAACATTAGAAGACAATTCCTCGCCTTGGCTCGCCCTTTTCGAGAAAGGGAGCGGCGTGATTAAAGAAATGCACCGAATCAGTGTAACCAATAATCAAGAGTAATTTGGGGAGTATTGATTTCGAGTGCTCAAGGACCCAATTTCTTCATGGGATTTACGACTGCGTAATCCGTAGTGGATATCAATACGAGACAAAGCCACTTTTTACCGAATTGCATCATGGCAATTTGAAGTTCAATGATGAGCGATTGCTGTACTCTTCCAAAGGTATAGTGACGGGTATCACGCTGGAGCACTATTTCATCAAGCGGGAGCAACGACATCCTTTATATTGGGGGTTGCAGAGCTTTCGGGAAAGCGACGGCACTTGCGCAAATCCGGTATTGGAGCTGGAGAAATATGACGCGATTATCGGCAAACTGGCGAAAACACTAGAGCTGGACCATGGTATAGGCTCCGACCTTAGTTTGACTGAAGTGAAGTATGGTTGGTTCGCATGGATTTGCTTTCCGTTCACCAGCACCACAATCGACTTGGAAGCACCTGAAACGCAGACTTTGCTTATTGAAAAGATGGCAGAACCGACCAACCGCGCGGTTGGCGCACATAAAGCCTACTTGGATGCGTGGC
>CAIVHI010000006.1 GCA_903905685.1 uncultured Bacteroidota bacterium
CTGTATTTCGAAATCAGGATAGGGATACACACCGGCCCCGTGGTGGCAGGTATCGTAGGGATAAAGAAATTCCAATACGATATTTGGGGGGATACCGTGAACACGGCATCCCGCATGGAAAGCAGCGGGGAGGTCGGGCAGGTTAATTTATCGGGCTCAACCTACGAGCTCGTAAAGGACCAATTCCCTTGTACCCACCGCGGCAAAATAACGGCAAAGGGCAAGGGTGAAATCGATATGTATTTCATTACGCCATAAGCCCTACTTCTTACTCCCGATTTCCAATGTATGCGTTGCCGTTACGTGCATGTGCTTTGAAACTCAAATCCCGTATCTTCGCTGCGGCATTGCTGTTTGCTTCATAACGGATGCCCATGCACGATTTTCGGCCTCAAACGGCTGCATCATGGCTCCCGAAATAATTATTTCCGATGGAATACAATACTACGCGCACCAAATTGCTGATGCCCGAATATGGACGCAATGTCCAAAAAATGATTGAGTATCTGGTTACCGTGCCCGACCGTGAAAAACGCCTGCAACAGGCAGAAATCATTATCGAGCTCATGGGCACGCTAAGCCCTCACCTCAAAACCATTGAAGACTACAAACATAAGCTTTGGGATCACCTCTACCAGATGACCGATTTCAGTCTGGATGTCGACTCGCCGTACCCATGCCCGGCACCCGAGGAGGTGTTTCGCAAGCCCGAGCGTTTGCCCTATCCGCAGTCGCCGGTGAAGCACCGCCACCTCGGCAAAAACCTACAAGGCTTGCTCGACAAAGCCGTTAATGAGACCAACGACGACAAGCGTTTCGGCCTCACCCAAGCCATAGGCTACTATATGAAGCTGGCCTATGCCAACTGGCATAAAGAGCCGGTTCACGACGACTTGGTTAAGGGCGAACTGGCCGAGATTACCGGCGGTAGGCTCAAGTATGAGCCAAGCGGTTTCAAAAGCCCATTGCCGTTCGACAACCGCCCCGGCTTCAAGCCCCGCAACCCCGGGAATTCCACTGCTCCAAATAATGGCCCCCGGAACTTCAAACCCGGTGGCGCGCCTCAACCGCAAAACGGCAACAGCCGCAATCCGAACTTCCGAGACGGGCAGCGTGACATTCAACGTGATGGCCCAAGGGACGGTCAGCGAGACCTGCAACGCGATGGGCAAAATGCTCCGGGCGGCTTCGGTGGCAACAATAACTATAACAAGAATAGAAAATTCAAGAAAAAGTAATGGGCTGCCGATAGCCGGTCGGAGCATAAGGTGTCTCTTCCATGAATACGTTCGAAATACACGGCGGCCGCCCGCTCTCCGGCACCATTACGCCCCAAGGAGCAAAAAACGAAGCCCTGCAGGTGCTCTGCGCCGTCTTGCTTACAGATGAGGCCGTAACCATTACGAACGTACCCGACATTCTGGACGTCAACACCTTGCTGGAGTTGCTGGAAGATATGGGCGTTTCCATTGAGCGGCCTGCACGAAACACTTTCGTACTGCACGCTGCCAATATCGACCCCGACTATTTTCAATCGGAAGTATTCAAGAAGAAATCGGGTAAACTTCGGGGCACCGTAATGTTGGCGGGCCCCATGTTGGCCCGTTTCCGCCGCGCATGTATTCCCCAACCGGGTGGCGACAAAATAGGTCGCCGAAGGCTTGATACGCACATCCGCGGATTCGAAAGGCTGGGGGTGGTCTTCCACTATGATGAAGAACAGCACTTCTTTACCCTTAATGGCTCGTCCATGCGGGGCACCCGCATCCTCATGGAAGAGCCCTCGGTAACCGGAACCGCCAATTTGGTGATGGCGGCCGTGCTTACAGAAGGTATAACTACGCTCTACAATGCCGCCTGCGAGCCCTATGTGCAGCAGTTGTGCCATATGCTCAACCTCATGGGTGCATCCATAACAGGCATCGGCTCCAACATGTTGCGCATTAAAGGAGTCAAAAAGCTGTCGGGCTGCACCCACCGTTTGTTGGCCGATATGATTGA
>CAIVHI010000007.1 GCA_903905685.1 uncultured Bacteroidota bacterium
AGAGGCGTTGCTCGGCTTCGGGAGACTTGGCTTTGAAACAGACATTCATCAGGCTGCGGTGGGCTGGGACGGTAACGGTTGGTTGGAAGTTTGGATTGGCATCCAATGCGTTATAGACCAGTTCAGCCTTCCTGCGATTACGCTCAAAAATGTTTTGCAGCCCCTCTTCCTCCGTCCAGCGCAACATCAGCAATGCCGTATAGATACCGAATACGTTGGCGGTGTTGAGCACCGAATTTTCGGCAGCATGGGCTCGATAATCAAACATGGGTGGCAGCGAGCGCATGCACCGCGCCAAGAACGACTTCTTGGCAACCACGAGGGCTATTCCCGCAATCCCCAAATTCTTCTGGGCGGCGGCATAAAACAGGTCATATTTGGTATAGTCGCGCTCGCAGCAAAAAATGTCGCTACTCATGTCGGCAGTCAGCGGCACATCGGTCCCCGGTATATTGTGCCACTGCGTACCGAAGATGGTGTTGTTGGTGGTATAGTGGAGGTAGCGCCAGTCCTTGCCATGAAGGTCGGGCAGTTGTGGCAGGCGGGTATAGCCGCAATCGGCACTGGATGCCACAATGTCTACGTTGCCATAGAATTTGGCATATCCCAAGGCCTCGTCCGACCAGTGGCCACTGTCAAGATAGCCGGCACGACCGTCGGAGGGGAGGAAGTTCATGGGGAGTAGGGCGAACTGCTGGCGCCCGCCGCCTTGCATCCACATCACCTCATAGTCGCTGTCCAATCCGCAAAACGCCAATACGCGGGCCTTGGCTTCGTCTACAATGTCAATGAATTCCTTACTGCGGTGAGGCAGTTCAAGTATCGACATGCCGGTGCGGCCATAGGCTGCAACGGCCTCTTGTGCCCTGCGAATCACCACATCGGGCAATGCGCCGGGGCCTGCATTGAAATTTATTTTGCGGTCATCAGTTTTCATCTGCAACAGTGGTTATGCCGCCGCTCACGGCAAACTTCATGGCTTGGGCGGCCGTCATATCTTTAACGGGTTTCACGTTCTTGCCATCGGTCACAATCACCCAGCCGGATATGGCGTAGGCATGGGGCAGGTAAACCGCCACACGTTCCTGTAAGCCGTAGGCAGTCATATCTTTTTGGGTCATGAAGCCGATGCGCCAAATCTCGGGCTCCAAACCCACGCGCACCCATACCGGTTTGTTGAATTTCTTTTTCTCCCCAACAAACGAGCCCACAACGTCGCGGATGGGCGCATAGAGGTGTTTGATGCCCGGGGTGTGCTCCAACAAAAAGGCAAACGAATCGAACAGCCAACGGCCAATGAAGAAACGCGTGCCGAGGTAGCCCACCATCGTGACAAAAAAGATGACGATGAGGAAACCCACACCTCGGGGAATGTAGGGCAGCAAATCGTAGGGCAGAATGCTGTCTATGCTGCTGAATATCCGGAAGGCCAGATATGCAGTTACCGCAATGGGACTCAACAGGATGAGTCCCTGCAAAAACGACCTTAACAACACTGCCGAAACACGACGCATGGCGCAAAAATATCGATAAAACGACTATCCCGATTTATCTAATTGTTGCTTGCGCAACAATTAGGACTTCCCCCACCCTATTTTACCACTATACGCGAGGTATATTCACGGTCGCCGGCATCTGCCTTCACCATATACACCCCTGCCGCAGCACCCTTCAGCACTATCGGACATTGGTGATTGTACAACGACTCGATACCGTTAAATACCGTATTGCCCAATACATCGGTCACCACCACTTGGGCAGTACCCTCGGCCCCGGGAATTTCCACCAGGAAACTACCGTCTTCTGTCGGGTTGGGATACAGCAACATGCCGGCAGTTGCAGCAGGGTTTTGGTTGATGATGCCCAAGGGCGTATTCCAATAGGTTTTCTGGGTACAGCCATCGGGCGAGACGACCTCGACCCAATAGTATTTGTTGGCCAAATCGGGCAACGGGTTGTAGTAGTTCTGGTTGGTCTCGCCGGTCAGCACAACCGGCTGTAGGGTCGAGGCCACGTCGTAGCCCCATTGATAGCTACTTACATCATTGTTGAGGCAATAAAAATTGTTCTCAAAGTAGGCCAGCCCTACCGTCTCCGACAAGGTATTGGATACCGAAACTGTATACGAACTAGAACTATAGCAGGAATAGCCGATATAGTTGGTAGACAAAGTGACTACTGCGGCACCGGGATTTTCGAAGTTCACCAAGCAATATTGGTGGCCGCTACCTTGCGCCCAAACTTGGGCTCCTGTCGCACTCCAGCTATACTGCACATCAGGCACGGGCGAATTGGTACCGAAATTCTGGTACATGGTTCCATTGCAAAGGCTGGGGGGCGTTTCCAGCGTGATTACGGGCGTAAACGGCAATGGATATACGTTAACGACGGCAGAAGTAGAACATCCATTAGCCGTGTAGGTAATTGTATCCACACTCTGAAACATAGCTGAAACGACACCGGCTGCAGATATCGACACACCCGCCGGATTGGAGCTCACCCAACTACCTCCGCCTGTAGAGTCTGTAAGGGTTCCTACTGACCCTACACAGAGATTCAGGTTGCCGTCTATTGCAGACGGCGACGGTATTACACTTACAAACAGGAAAGAACTGCACCCGTTGGGCAGCACATAGCTGGCCGTATCGAAGCCCGGACCTTGAGTCACGAAGTAACCTGCGGCATTGATTTTGGCTACCGACTGGTTGGAAGACAACCAATGGCCACCCTGCGTGCTATCGACGAGTATTTGAAGGGATCCGTTACAAATGGTAGATGCTCCCAAAACGGGCTGTGGCGTGCTGTCTATAGCTACTGCCTTCACCGCCGCACATCCGGTAGGCAAGCTGTAGAGCAGGTAAATATTGCCAACCGCTCTTGCAGTCAGCATTCCCGATGTAGTAATTGGGGCCAACAAGGTATCGCTGGTAGTCCAAGTGCCCCCGTCGGCAGAATCGGTGAAACTGGCTATGGCACCATTGCAAATCGAATCCAAACCTAAAATGGGGGCAGGCAAAGGATTAACGGTTATAGCCTTGGAGACTCCACAACCTGTGGCAGAAAAAACATATTTGACGGTATCGATACCCTGCCTTATGCCTGTAACCAATCCCGAAACCGAGACTACTGCCAGCGAAGTGTCGTTCGAGACCCAAAGCCCGCCTAAAGAGCTGTCTGACAGCGTGTTGGAAGACCCCACGCAAATAGCGGTCGTACCCGAAATCGCGGCAGGGCTGCGGTTTACGGTCACCGCCTTATAGGCCATGCATCCCGTTGGCAGCGTATAGGTCACGGAAGCTATGCCGCCGGCCACGCCTACGAATGTGCCAGAATCTACTTTCATCAAAATCAAGCTGTCGTTGGATGACCATAATCCCAAACCGGTAGCACTGCCGAAAGTGGTTTGTCCGGCCGGGCAAATGGAGGAGTCGCCAAATACAGGTGCAGGAGCGGGATTTACGGTGAATGGAGCCCAACTGTGGCACCCTGTAGTGGGGTTGGTATAAAACACAGTATCTAATCCGGATGCAAGTCCCACTACGACACCCGCCGAATCAATGGTCATCACGGAGAACGAAGAGGTTGTCCAAACACCTCCATGGCTGGAATCGAATAAAATTTTGGAAACGCCTACGCATACGGAATCTCCCCCTAAAATGGGTAACGGGAGCGCATTAACCGAGACTGTAGCTACAACCGAGCATCCGGTAGGCAACGCATATTTTATGTTCGCTGAGCCGGAGCTTATGCACGAAACAGTACCGGATGATGACACGCTTATCACGGAAGTATCTGTAGATATCCAAATTCCCCCTGCGGTACTGTCATTCAATACTGTACTATCTCCCTGACACAGCGATGTTACCCCGCCTATGGCGGCAGGAGGCGCATTCACTACAATGGGAGCCGAAACGCCGCACAGCGATGGCAACATATAAAATATGGTGTCGGTGCCGGATGCGAGCCCGTGGAAAAGTCCCGTTAAGGAATCTACAGTGCCAAGCGAGTTAGCGGCATACCAAATGCCACCTACTACAGAATCGCTCAAACTACGGGAATCGCCTACGCAGATAGCGGTGCCGGTAGCCAAGGCACTCGGCGTCTGTTTCACGAAAATGGGATGGGCGACATTACAGCCCGTAGGAAGGGCATAGACAATTGAGGTGGAGGAAAAACAGGACGCAACACCTAAAGCGGTAACCGAGATGGCGCCTACGTCGGTAGAGCTCCAGCTACCTCCCACTGAGGCATCCGTGAGGGTAACCGATGACCCCTTACATACGGAATCCGGACCAGCAATTGCAGCCGGTAATGCATTCACATTCAACGGGAAGCGGGTAATGCAACCCGTTCCGATTTCGAACACGACGGTATCGATACCGGGCGCAAGGCCGGCAACCAAACCCATTGTGGAATCTGCAATGGACGCGTTGGTATCGGTAGAATACCAAACACCACCACTTGCGATGTTCGATAACGTCACGGTGCTACCCACGCACACCCGGTTGGAGCCGGTGATGGGAGCCGGCACCGAGTCGACAATGACCATCAATTTCGCAAAGCAACCGTCAGGAAGCGTATACTTAACCAATGCGGTATCGTTCCTGATACCCGTCAACTTGGCTGCCGAATTGATGATTGCAATAGTGGTATCGCTTGAAGACCAAAATCCGCCAGTCACGGTGTCAAATAAGTTCACCGATGTTCCGGTACACAACGCTGTAACGCTCGTGGCGTAGTTATTGATGGCCGAGGGCACCTGCTTTACGGTAGATGCAATGGAAGTATAGCAGCCCGTTGGCAAGGTGTAGGTTATCGTGTCGGTGCCCGAAGACAAGCCGTACAGCACCCCGGAATCAGATACTGATACGAGGCCGTGCCTAACGGTCCAAGCACCTCCCAAAAGGTCGTCCGATAGCTTGGATGAATCTCCGGCGCAAACGACGGTGATTCCTGAAATTACGGTAGGATTGGGGTTGACGGTGACTTGATACTTGGCGTAGCAACCCGTAGAATACGAATAGGAAACTGTGGCAACTCCCGCTCCTATCGCAGTAAGCGTCCCCATGGTGTCCACCGTTACTACCATAGGCGAAGACGAAATCCAATGACCCGCCAGCGATGTATCTGTCAGTGAAATACTCCCGTTAGCACAAACAGCGGAGATAGAACCGACGATAGGTGACGGATTAGGGTTGATGGTGACGGGGATAAAGGTTTTGCAATTCAACACCGAAGTATACACCACAGTATCGGTACCGGCCTCCAAGCCTGTTGCATAGTGGGCACTAGAGAAAGACAAAAGGGCGGGATTTGAAACCGTCCATAGGCCCGCGCCAGTGTCCGCCAACGCGGTAGAGTCTCCTGCGCAAATAACGGCGGTACCTGAGATGGGTGTAGGATTCGGATTCACGGTCACTGTATAGACTGCAAAACAACCTGTTGGAAAGGTGTAGGAAATAGTTGCGGCACCGGGACTAACCGCTGTAACATTTCCCGAGAAATCGACCGATGCGACGACAACCATCGATGACGACCATAGACCGAAGGCATCGCTCTCACTAAGCGCCAATCCGCTATCGGCGCATACCGCCGAGCTACTTCCACCAATTGGTGATGGATTGGGGTTGACGGTGACGGGATAAAATGCAGAACAGCCTTTTGCATTGATATAAACCACCGAATCTACCCCCGCAGCCAAGCCGGTCACGGTATGTGTAGACGACAAGGCGAGCAGTAAAGACGAAGAAAGCGACCATACACCCGCCCCTGTATCTGAGAGGGCTATCGAGTCGCCCACACATACCTGCGCGGTGCCTCCCGTTATGGCTTGGGGGGTGGGCAATACGGTAATCAGGATTTTGTTGGAAGTCAAGTTTACCGTGCCCCCTCCAGGCGCGTAGAGCAAGCACTTTACGGTATCGTTATTGTTGAATGAATCGAGCGTAACAGAGAGCAAGTTTCCTGCTACCTGAACACTGTTTTTGGTCCACCTAACAGAGTCGCCATAACCCGGATGTTTCACGGTTGCGGTAAAAGTGACCGGATAGCCTTTGCACACCGTATCTCGCACATTGCCCTTGGACGACGTTATCGCAATGGAATCCGGCGGCATAACGCCGCGGATGCAATAATTGCCTGCATCGGATATGAACATATTGCCTGCGGCATTGAAACACACGGCATTGGGAGCTTTAAGTGCGGCAGATGTAGGCGCACCACCCTCTCCCGAAAAACCTGCGGTACCGGTGCCGGCAACCGTCTTTATGGTGTCGGCGGGGGTAACCCGGCGAATCTTGTTGTTGCCGCGGTCGGCAATGTAGAGGTTGCCGGCGGCATCGAGGGCCAGCGATACAGGCCCATTCAATTTTGCAGCAGTGGCAATGCCGTTGTCGCCCGTTGAGCCGGCAACGCCCGTGCCGGCAAATGCATAAATGGTATCGTTTGGGCGCACTACCCTGACGGTGTTGGTCCCGATATCGGAGACAAAAATATCTCCTGAAGTATCGACCGCAACGCCCGTGATGCTGGAAAAAGCAGCGGCGGTTGCGGGAATGCCGTTCACGACTGTCGTGCCATAAGCGCCACTACCAACCACTGTAGTGATGATGCCGTTGGTATCCACTCTTCTAACCCGTTGGCTGCCGTCGGCTATATAGAGGTTGCCGTATCTATCTAACGCGATATTATAGGCACCCGTTAGGGCGCTGTCGGCATGATGACCATCTCCCGACGAACCGAAACCGAATACGCCACCCACCCCGGCAACCTTCGTTATGATGCCAAAGGTGTCTATTTTCCTGACGCAATAATTTTCATTGTCGGCAAAATAAAGGTTGCCATTCGCGTCGCACGCCATGCCGAGCGGGTTGAATAATTGGGCTGCCGTGGCGGGCCCCCCATCGCCCGAGAGGCCATGACTGCCGGGAATACCTGCGTAGATCGTCAAATTGCCGTTGGGTGTCACTTTCTGAATGACGTGAAGACTGTCGTTCGTGAAATACAGATTGCCTCGGGAGTCTACGGCCACGCCGGAAGACTGCGTGATTCTTGCCTTCATAGCCAAAGGAGCGGTACCCGTAAAACCGGCCGTATCGTCACCCGCCTGGGTCCTAATAATCAAGGTTTGGGCATTAAGGTCGAAAAAACCTGCCGACATCACCATGACTGCAATCAAAAAACGAAACGTCTTCATGTTATATTCTATTTGATGTGGAAAGTACTGTTCGATATATTGTCAAACTTACCTAAATATGCGCATAGCCCAAAGTGCACAAGCACAATTGGTTATAAGTATTCCCGATTGTAGGCCTGTCACCTATTTCAAGGCAGGGGGAGGAACCATGATGTGTCCGCAACTCTTGCAGGTGCGGTTGGCTTCGCTCTCATAAAAGGCCTTCATAACGGGTGGCAATTGAGTTACAATGTCGGAAACGTTCATAAACTCTTCGTGAAGCTTAGAGCCGCAAGACTCGCAAAACCACATAAATCCGTCCATCTCGGCAGCATCACGTATTTTTTCTATCACCAAGCCTACGGTATCGGGGCCACGTTGGGGAGAGTGCGGAGTGCGGGGGGGAAGCAGAAACATATCGCCTTCATTTATAGGTATTTCGACAATCTTTCCGTCTTCAACAACCTTGACGCTCACATTTCCTTTCAGTTGGAAAAACAGTTCCTCACTTTCATTGAAGTGGAAATCCTTGCGGCTGTTGGGACCGCCTACCACCATCACGATAAAGGTATCTGCATGTTTATACACGGTTTCGTTACCTACAGGTGGCTTCAGCAGGTGGCGGTTGTCATCAATCCATTTGTTGAGGTTGAACGGGCGTTGTATGCTCATATTCCTAAGTTTTTTTAGTTTACGATTTTCATTTTTACGGTTTCGATACGCGTATTGGACACCGAAACGATATCGAATAAATAGTCTTCAATTAAAATATGTTCATTCATTTTCGGAATCGTCTCATGAAGGGTGATGATGAATCCGGAGAGGGTCTCGGAAACACCGGTATCAAAGTTCAAGTTGTATTTTTCATTCAGATAATCCAGTTCCAATCGTCCCGAAAAAATAAATTCACCATTGCCCAGATCTTTTTCCAAATGTTCTTCCACATCATATTCGTCATTGATGTCGCCAAATATCTGTTCCAACACGTCTTCCATGGTCACAATGCCGGCCGTGCCCCCAAATTCATCTATGACCCAAGCTATACTCTTCCGTTCTTTGGTAAATCGGTTCAGCATGTCTACAGCATTCATCGCCTCCGGTACCGCAAAAATCTTGTGAATGACATCCTTCAACCTCGTAGGGTTGCGGGAGAGGTCGAGATGGTGAACGTAACCTACAATGTTGTCAATCGTATTCTCGTAAACCAATATTTTCGAAAGCTTGGTCTCAATGAACATCTGCTTGATTTCCTCGATAGATGTTTTTATTTCCACTGCCTCCACTTCATTCCTTGGGATTAGGCAGTTCCTCACTTTTACGTTGGCCAACTCCATGGCGTTTTCAAACAGCTCCGCACTCACTTCATTCTCCTTATTTTCAGGATGTTGAAGATTTTGAAGTAGGAATACTTCCAAGTCTATCTTATTGAAAACCTTTTTATTGCTCTTAATGCGTTGCTTGAATACCCGCTTCAGCAAAAACTCGGAAATCGTCACAAAAACTTTAGCTACGGGATAGAAGATGTAGTACATGGCCAGCATGGGCACTGCAAACAACGTAAGCACGGTCTCGGCCCGTGTACGGAAGACCGCCTTAGGGAGGAATTCGGCAAATATCAGAATGATGAGCGTGGCAATAACGCTGTCTACCACCAACTTGGGATACTGCGACAACGCTATGCCATACCGTGACAAGATGGCCGTTATGGCCTCAGAGGCCAGCAGGCCATATACCACCATCAACACATTAACCCCCACCAAGCCCGACCCAATGAATTCGGCGGGATTGTCCATAAACCGCGTCAAGATGCGACTCGACAAATCCTGTTGTTTTTTCCGGAGCTCCATATTGAGCTTGTTTGCGGAAATAAAAGCTATCTCGGTTCCGGCAAAGAAACCGATGAGTATGATGCAGGCCAGAATGTACAGTAAAAGTTGTATTAGAGGCACCTTCCAAAGGTAGGCAACTTGGTTAAACGTACCAATTCCGCCGGATTCTGCCGGCCGACGTTTTCACGATTTTCCCACAATCCGTCACGACAAATAGCCGCCAAAAAGCGCATTACAGTCGGCAACCACCCAACTTTAAGTATTAATTCGGAATTGAGGGGTTATTTTCGCGTTTGTAAATGAAGGGCATCTTTAAAGTAAATTTCATGTGGATTGTTGGCATCGCGGTGTCGATGATTGCGGTTTCCTGCGACTCGGGAAACCTTCCCAATCCTTATGATGTTACTATCGACTCCGCAGTGAATGCAAAAATGGCCAAAAGGCAGGTTGAAAACGCGGCCAAAAACGATTCTATCCTCAATGCACTGGCTGTTGCCCGCGCCGACTCCATGGCCAACGCTGCGCGCCATTTTGCACCCACCGTTAAAGACAGTACCACCGAGGCGCTAACCCGATAATCGATCAAACCCTAAACCGCAAGTTACCTGCGATTGTAGTTGCCGCTACATTGCGTAATCGTGGCATGCTTCCCGGTGTCGGTTATAGTGTAGGAGAAAGTTAGCGCATTGTTTGAAGTCAGGGTTAGCGTTCCACTGAACATGACCGTATCGCAAGGCTGATTGGGAATATTGATGGTTTTGGCACCCGACCGGGTACCCATGAGCTGCGAACCTGCAAAGCCATGCGGATTTTGAATATAGAACGTAACCGTATCGGAAGATGAAGGGCTCACGGAGATGGCGAAATTGTAACTCTGGCTGTCGCAAATGTCCGCGCCATTCCAGCTACCTCCAAAGGCACTCGTTTCGCAGAACGTGCCTGTCCAGCCTACCGGACACGAACATAAGCCGCCCGCACATGAGCCACCATTAAGGCAAGTAACCGTATTGCAGGCATCCTTTTTACAGGAAAAATATAGGGCACTGCAGCAACTGCCAATTGCCAAAATAAGGATAGGAACTATCTTTCGGATGCCTTTCATGATTGGTTTGGTTTTGAATTGCGTGGTTTGGGGAAAATCCTTGAAGTTTACTTATTCAGCCCCGAAAACACGCTTTCGCAAAATTAAAGACCGAAACGACAAAGGTTAAATTTATATTGTTAAAACCGACCTGCCCGATAGGATGCCCTCGGTAATTGCCGCAGGTACCTTGCTTGGCAACTTGGATAATTCGATACAACATCCTATCTTTATTCTGTGCCCCGCATATTCGTGTTACTTGCGTTGATTTTCGCCTTGAGCCCGGCCATGACTAATGCCGCGCCTTACCATTTCGTTTATAACGACAATTGCAACAAAGCCTACCACCAATGTCTTGCCATGAACTTTGAGGAAGGCCGAGCAACCCTCATCAAGGAGCTTGTGGCCGACCCCTACAATCTTATGGCTACATATTTGGCTGATTATGAGGACTTTATTGTGCTCATGCTGAATTCCGATGCCAAAGAATATGCCGACAGGAAGCATAATATGGATTCTAGACTGGCTTTGCTGGAAAAGGGAGACGAAAAGAGCCCTTGGTTTAAATTCTGCAGAGCTGGCATTTACTTGCATTGGACCATCGTCCACCTGAGGTTTGGCGAATATTACTCGGCAGCATCCATGTTCAAAAAATCTTACTCGCTTCTTAAGGAGAATGAGAAACTTTTTCCGGAATTTGAATACAACCTCACTTTTGCAGGTATCGAAGAATCGGTTGTGGGCTCGTTGCCCAACAACTATAAGTGGATTGCATCGGTATTCGGCATGAGCGGCTCTATAAAGGACGGAATGGACAAACTGGGGCAATTCCTCAAAACACATAACGATAACCAACCACTGCGCAGGGAAACTCAATTCTACTACGTATATACGGGGTTCTACTTCTCGTCGAAACAAAAAGAAATTTGGAACTATGTAAACGGCCCCGATTTTGCCGACAATTCGAACCTCTTGAACGCCATCGTGAAAACTTTTGTAGGGTTGGACTATAACAAGTCGGAAGAAGTGCAGAAAGTGTTGAAGCAAGCCCAAGCGAACAAAAACTTCAATAGCTATCCCTACCTTCAATATCAACATGGCGTAGCCCTACTCACTTCGTTGGACTCGGGATGCACCTATTATTTCAATGAATTCTTGAAACGAAATAAGAGCGAACTGCACGTTAAGGATGCTTGGCAAAAATTGGCCTATTACTATTGGATGACCGACCGTAAAGACAAGGCTGAGTCGTGCAGGGCGAATATTACCCGTGGAGGTAGTTCTCAAACCGATGTTGACCGTCAGGCGCAGCGGTTTGCAGAGACCGATGTATGGCCCAATCCCAAGTTGCTCCAAGCCCGCATGCTTTTGGAAGGCGGCTACTACAATAGGGCATTCGACGTTTTGGCAGCAATGGGCAAGGGCGAACGCCTCCCGGCGTCGGATATGGCCGAATACTATTACCGTCTTGGCCGAGTGTATGAAGAATCGGGTGAACACGACAAGGCCATAGAGTATTACCGGTATGCCGTAAAAGCCGGCGCCGGCAGGAAAGAACAGTATGCAGCGCGTGCCGCCCTACACATTGGCAAGGTATTCGAAAGTATGGGCCAAAAGGCCAAGGCCGAAAGTGCCTACGAAGAAGCCTTGTCGCTACCCGACCACGATTTTCAAAACAGCATAGATATGCAAGCCAAGGCCGGCTTGAATAGATTGAAAGGCTGAGGTTGAAAGTCCGACGAAGGTCACCTTCGCCTACAGTCCCTACCACAGGACGAAAATTCGACCATCCATCGTCGACACAACTACAAAACAATAACTGAATTGTTATGGTAGACTGTTCCAACAAATTGATTACCCATATTGTTTGTCGCTCAATCCTTTGAGCGGCAGCACCATTTCCTCCAAACAGCCGATTCGATTACTTATGCGTGACTACGAATACGGGCGTTTCTGACACGGGGATATGGTATACATCGCCCGTTTTCTCCAATGTTCGGTGCGCCATATCCGGTTTTCCTACAGTGGGAATGTATATTTCTGCAGAGCGAATATTTGAGGCTTGAAGCAAATATTCCGTTGTTTTCCCCGACTGAGTTGGCATATAGAGCACATACATCGGGGTATCGGCATTTTGGTAACGGTCCACAACCGGCAACGCACTCAGAGACTGTTGAAAGGCAAACCCACCAAACCGCCCGTCCAACTGCCGAAGGAACGTGGCTGCGGGCCTTGGCGAGGCATCGTCGTTTACCAAGCCAGACGAGCCATATCGAATTCCATTAGGGTTGTCGTCATGCAACTCGTAAAAGAACAACCGTTCAATCCCGGTACGAGCGTAGCAGAGCACGGTTCGCAATATCCAATCGGCCTGAACTTCTTGCACGGTTTTTTCGCCTATGGGCACGGCACATTGCGAACTGCGTTGATCTATATCGTAACCCGATTCGGTAACCCAAACCGGCGTGCGTCCGATATTGTGATAAGTTGCGCCCAAGAATTGGGCTGCCAACTGGCTGGTTAAAGATGCCTCGGGCGCCACTCCATTGGGCGACGGCTTACTGCGGCCGGTCAGATTGGCCGGTGCATATTCACAACTATAGTAGTGATAGTTCACCACGTCCCACGGCACATCAACCGACCCGTCGGGACGGTAACCCCTATGTTCCTTGCACCAGTCCACCATGCCCCGCAGGTAGTCGGTAGTAGCGTTCGCCATTCCGGCCATGACCACAAGCATTGAGGAGTCGGCCTTTTTTACGCCGGCAGCGGGGCCAAGACGGCCTTGGTCGCCATCGTAGAAGGCCGATAGGTTGGCGGCGTATTCGCGGGCCGTTTGGTAACACTTGCTACCCTTCCACCACTTGTCGGTCTCATTATTGCATTCTATATACCTCACCAAATCCAACCCCACGAGCGGCCTGTTGGGTCGGTCTCCGGCCCAGCGTAAAATGGTATCCACCCTAACCAACTCCAACGAAGTGAGTGGATGCAATCCCGTGCTGTCGCTCGTACTTGCGAATATTTCCTTATTGCGGCCATACCTTGCCGCAAATTGGAACGCTGCACGGGCCTGCTCCAAATAAGCCGAAGGCTCACTTTGGTCGGCACCGAATTTGGTGGGGATATCCTCGCCATCCCGCATGTTTTCGGGATAGGTGGCCAGCATCCATGGCGGGTTGTTTTTGAGACAGGCCAATACCTCAACATTGTTGGATTTGCACCAGCTATAAATGGCATCGTAGTTCCAACCACCGTTTTTGGAAGGATTAAAACAATAGGCCCCCTCCATGGGCTCAATCCGCTCCCAATCGAGGTAGTGACGAAAACCTGCGAACGACTTCATGGCCTCCAGTTTTGACCCTGCCAAAACATCGGGCGCATGCGGGTCGCAAAAATCCCACTCGAAGCCATTGACGCCCAAAAAATTGCGTAAAGGATAGTGTTTGACGGTATGGGGCGTATCGTATGGTGCCGGCGGATGATACCGCCCATAAAACTCAAGCTCCGTAGGTAGCAGTCCGGCACACTTGATCACCAAATACCTAATGTTGCCGATTGGGGTCTTCAGTCGATAATCGTCCGGCGACTCGGGATTGGGGCCTACCCATCGATCGTATTTCGAGCCGGTGAATGTGGCCATTTCCACTCGCTTCCAATGGTCGTCTATAGCGAATATGGTCATAGGTGTCTCCTCCCCCGTCCCTTCGTAATCAAACATCTTGATGCTGTCTATCTCCATGGTCTCACCCGGTTCGAGCGGATACCAAGCCTCAAAAGTCTTTAACAGATTGCCGTGGGTGCAAGACGGTTGACGGTTGGTTATATTGTCGAACAACTGTTCGATACCGCTGTTGGTGGTATTGAGCACGTACCATCGGTTGGCATGAATGGGGATTTTGGCAGGGTCATGGTCATTATGTACCGCATTTTGCGAGCAGCCCATTAGCCAAATGGTGGCCAAAAACCCGGTCAGAAATAGGAAACGCATGCAATCCGTATATTGTGATAACAAATTACGGGCATTTGGCCGATTTCGAAGAATTTTTTTGTAGAAGTTCAAAAAGGTATCGACGATGGGGTTGCCAACGTTCCGGATTTTTTGAAATCCATTTGCCGATTTTTCTGGAATTTTGTAGACGATGAAGTTTAAGATAGAGAGCCCATTTGAGCCCGCAGGCGACCAGCCCGAGGCTATCCGCCAATTGGTGGCGGGACTGAATAACGGCGACCCTTTCCAAACGCTGCTGGGTGTTACGGGTAGTGGTAAGACGTTCACCATGACCAACGTCATTCAGCAGGTGCAACGCCCCACCCTCATCCTTACCCACAACAAAACGTTGGTGGCGCAACTTTACGGTGAGTTCCGGCAATTCTTCCCCAACAACTCCGTGGAGTACTTCGTGTCTTACTACGATTACTACCAGCCCGAGGCCTACATGCCGGTATCGAATACCTATATTGAGAAAGACCTGTCCATAAATGAGGAGTTGGAAAAACTCCGTTTAAGAGCCACTGCGAGCCTATTGAGTGGCCGACGAGACATTGTGGTGGTAGCATCGGTATCATGCATTTACGGTATCGGTAACCCTACCGAGTATGCCAACGGCATCATTCGCCTTAAAAAGGAAGACCACATTGGGCGCAACCACTTCCTGCATAAGTTGGTGACCGCACTCTACAAACGAAGCCAGGGCGAATTTGAACGGGGATCGTTCCGCGTGAAAGGTGATACCGTGGACATCAACCTGCCTTATGTGGACTATGGTTACCGCATCACATTTTTCGGCGATGAAATTGAAGAAATCGAGAGTTTCGAAATAGAGACCGGCAAGCGGATAGGCACGCTGGATGATGCCGCCATCTTCCCGGCTAACCTATACATTGCGCCCCAAAACCAGATGTTGCAGATTCTTCATGAAATTCAAGACGAGGCAAATGCACAGGAAGAATACTTTAAGAGTGTGGGCAAACATATTGAGGCACAGCGTATTAAGGAAAGAGTGAACTACGATTTGGAGATGATTAGGGAGCTTGGCTATTGCAGCGGTATAGAAAACTACTCCCGCTTTTTGGACCGACGGGAACCCGGCACCCGCCCCTTTTGCCTTCTGGATTATTTCCCCGACGACTTTCTTCTGATGATTGATGAAAGCCACGTCACGATTCCCCAGATTGGTGGCATGTATGGCGGCGACCGTTCGCGGAAAATCACCTTGGTGGATTATGGCTTCCGTCTTCCCTCGGCACTCGACAACCGGCCACTGAACTTTTATGAATTTGAGTCGAAAGTTGGTCAAGTGGTATTCGTGAGCGCTACACCGGGAAAGTATGAACTGGAACATTGCGATGGGGTAATCGTAGAGCAGATTGTGCGGCCCACCGGCCTACTCGACCCTCCAATCGAGGTGCGGCCGGGCATTAACCAAGTGGACGACCTTCTGGATGAAATAGATAAGCGCGTGGGGCGCGGCGACCGAGTATTGGTGACGACGCTTACCAAACGGATGGCCGAAGAACTTGACAAATACTTGAAAAAGATAGACATCAATTCCCGATACATCCACTCTGATGTTGACACGTTGGAACGGGTGGAAATTTTGCGCGATTTACGGTTGGGAAATATCGATGTCTTGGTTGGCGTGAACCTGCTGCGCGAGGGGCTCGATTTGCCCGAAGTGACCCTGATGGCAATTCTGGATGCCGACAAGGAGGGTTTTTTGCGCGACGAACGCTCGTTGACGCAGATGGCCGGCCGTGCTGCTCGGAATGTGGAAGGCTTGGTCATATTTTATGCCGACAAAATAACGGCCAGCATGGCACGAACGATTGACGAGACCAACCGCCGCCGCGACCGCCAAATCAAGTACAACATAGAACACGGCATTGTGCCCAAGACGGTTAAAAAGTCCATTGACGAAATCATGCGGCAGACTTCCGTCCTCGACATCAGGGGCGATCAATCGGAATATGCAGAAGGAGCCAATGAAGTTGTAGCAGTGGCGGCAGAGAGCGAAACGGCATATTTGAATGCCCGCGATTTGGAACGCGAAATCACGAATACCAAAAAGGCCATGGAGAAAGCCG
>CAIVHI010000008.1 GCA_903905685.1 uncultured Bacteroidota bacterium
CGGCTATATAGTGTTTGTAGTGAAGGATATTCTTCATATGCTTGTGGGAAGCCTTTTACGTCAAAGTTAACCAATTAGGTCAATGCCGGAAATCCAGTGCGGTGTTTTTACAGCGAGCTGCCCGATTTTTTCGTCTTGCCGAAAAAAGTGAACTTTACCCAGACGGAAGCACCGGCTTGCCGGCATAGGGGTATGAAGCTGAAGAACGTATTGAGTTTGATGGCCACGGAGGCCGATTTTTTTGAAGGCATGGCTTTCATCGGTATATCGTCGGCCTATGTGGGCCACCATCTTTGCTATATGCTCAACAAACACCTGGATATGGAGTTTGTGCGCGGAGCAGATGAAGTGGAAATCAAGAAGCCCGATGGTATGGTCTATTTTCCGTTTTATGTGTATTGCCCGGCGGGAAGTGCAGATGTGTATAGGCTTTATGGGTTGCGCAGCGGCAATGTTCCTTTGTTGCCAGAGTTCAAGCGGATCGAATACTTGATGACCATCACCTCTGACAATGCCCCAAGGGAGGTTCAAGACCGGATTCCCGAAGTGGCGCGGGTGCCGGGCATCACCCATTGTTTTGAGATTGATGAAGCGGAAATCAAGACGAGGAACCACTTGATAGTGTAAGGGGAAGGAATGTAACGGTAGTATCGGCGATACTGTATATGAAAAAATCCGGCACTCGGCCGGATTTTGAAAAAGTCATTGCAGTGTGGGAGCATCAATACTCGTCCTCATTGAAGAAGAAGTCTTCCTGAGTGGGGTAGTCGGGCCAAATGTCTTCTATGCCTTCATAAATTTCCCCTTCGTCGTCGAGTTCCTGCAGGTTCTCAACTACTTCCAATGGTGCACCCGACCTGATGGCATAGTCAATCAGTTCGTCTTTCGTGGCGGGCCAGGGAGCATCCTCCAAATGAGATGCCAGTTCAAGTGTCCAAAACATATTGAGATTAGATTATTTTTTATTCGTTTACGCAAATGTAAGGTAAAATTCAAAAATTGCAACTCCCGGTTGGAAAGTTCCAATTAATTTAGCAGCCCGTACGAAATGGCTTGCACTGGAGCGGGCATGCCGGGTGAAAATCACTGCAAATCAATGATTTTCAACGTTTTGTTGATGTTGTGGAGGGAAATTCACGGTTATCTCATACAAAAAAGGGGTTTCGGTATATGTTGGAAGCAAAAAATTTGTTCAAAAAATATGGCGATTTTTCCGTCGTGGGTGGGGTGTCGCTCCAAGTGGGGCGCGGCGAAATGGTGTCGGTAGTAGGCCCGTCGGGTGCCGGCAAGAGCACGCTGCTCCATCTTTTGGGTGGGTTGGACAAGGCCGATTCAGGCTCTATCCTCATCGACGGCACCGATATGCTGGCCCTTCCGCCGCGCAAGCAAGCCAAATTCCGCAATGCCAAAATCGGTTTCGTTTTCCAGTTTCACCACCTCCTCCCGGAGTTTTCGGCGTTGGAGAACGTCTGTGTTCCGTTGTGGATCAAGGGCGAATCGAAAAAGGCGGCATTCAAAACGGCCACCGAGATTTTGGAAACCGTGGGTCTCGGGGGCAGGCTCCACCATAAGCCGTCGGAACTATCGGGCGGGGAGCAGCAAAGGGTAGCCATTGCCCGCGCATTGGTGAACCGGCCGGCGGTGGTATTTGCCGACGAGCCGACAGGCAACCTCGATACCGCCAATGCACATGCCGTGCACCAACTGTTTCTCGACCTCCGCGCCGCCTTGGGCTGCACCTTGGTACTCGTCACCCACAATGACGCCCTCTCCCTCCTCACCGACCGCACGCTGATAATGAAGGACGGTAAGATTGTGGAAGAACGGCTCAATCAACTGCAACAGGATAACGCTAACCACTAAACCAACAGGCCATTTATGGACGCACGATTTCAACCCGTGAAAGCCTACTACAAAACCATCGTGCCCCAACTCACCGATGTGGAGTGGGACAAGATTGAAGAAACCCTAATCGTGAGGACACTCAAAAAACGGGAGTATCTCGTGAAGGAAGGCGCGGTATGCAACCATGTGTCTTTCATCATCAAGGGGTTGGTGCGCATGTATTTCGTTGTAGACGGCA
>CAIVHI010000009.1 GCA_903905685.1 uncultured Bacteroidota bacterium
TGACTGGGGCGCTGCCGTAGCTGAGGAATTGCTCATGGAAACGCTTTAGGTCAAACTTGCCATCCATACGGTCTATGATTTTGTTGCGGAGCTCATAGATTTCGGTGAAGCCGGTGAAGTAGCAGCACAATTGCACTTGGGTTACCGACACCCGATTCCACTTGCCTTCTGCTTCGGCCTTTTGTTGGAAGGCTTCACGGGTCAGCAAATCCATAGCCTGCGCTTTCGACATGTTTTTGGTATGAACGCTATAGTCCAAAATGGTGTTGCACACGCTGCGGAGGTGCCATTTGTAATACATCAGCCACATTTCGGGAGAAGCCTGCTTGGAGTTGAGCCCTTTGTCGCCGTCATAGCCGTTTTCCAGCATCATACGCTCCGAATAGACCGCCCAACCCTCGATCATAGAGCTGCTGCCCAATAGCGATTTGATGATGCTGGGGGTCTTGTTGGCATACACCAATTGCGTATAGTGGCCGGGAATGGCTTCGTGGATGTCCAGTATCTGCAATATATAGTGATTGTACTCGCGCAAATAGCTTTCGGCCTTTTCCGGAGTCCAGCCGGCGAGACTACCTACGTTATAATAGGTATTGCCGTTCTTGTCATATGGGCCGGGCGATGAAATAGAAGCACCCGCAACACCTGCCATATAACCGGGTTCCTTCCGCACCACCAATGGTTTGGACGGGTCGAGATAGAGCAATTGTTTGTTGTTGATGAACCTCACCAATTCGGGCAAGTGGTGCTCTATAGCAGTTTGGAAAGAATCGGCCTTCACATGTTTTTCAGACAGTTTGTCTATCATCAACCTAATGGCGGAGAGGTGGTCTCCAGGCATGGATAGCTTGCCGAAGTACTTGGGCCATAGGCTTTTGGTGAGTGTGTACATCTCATCGTGCAGCTCTGCCTTGCGGCGCACGGCCTTGTTGTAAATCTGGTCGGGCGTATAGGCCGATTGTATTTCAAACTTGAACTTACCCGCATAAAGCTCCGACCCGAGCCTAAAACTACGGGGATGGTCGTTCTTCAGTTTTTTCAACCATTCGGTATAGCCCTCAATTGCGGCCACGCAAGCCTTTGACCGAGCGCGGATTTTGGCTTTGGCCGAGGCATCGAGGTCCGACTTTTTCAAAGCGTCTTCCAAGTCTTCCTTAAAGCACGACATGCCGCCCAAATTTTGGTCTATGGCCAATTTCGTGTGTTCTTTCGATGGGTTCTTGATATGCTCCTTGGCGGCCTCGTAATAGGCCGGGACCTTGGCCATCCTCACATAGAAATTGTGGAGCCGCGTGGAGAGCGGAGCGTATTTGTTGGCCAACATCTCGGAGAAGTAACCGCAAACGTTGTAAGTGGAGGGATCCCATTGCCAAGCCTTCAACACATCGTTGCCCCAAATACCGTATTCCAACTGGTTGCGAATCAGGTCGTAGTCTATTTGCTCGGTTGCGGAAAGCGAGGTTCTTACGAAACCGCTCAACGAGTCTATCATGGTGGAGCAAAAGCGGTTTTCGCTTTCGCGCGACTCTGTGGTTGGGACGATCAAAACGGAGTCATATTTGTGGTAGCCCACGCTTCCTGCCCATCCCGGATATACCTTCCACATTTTCAAGACTAAGCGCTCCTTGAAGGCGTCAAAACGGGCGTTCTCGTCGCCCCCCCTTTTTTCTTTTCCCACAGCACCGGCGTGAATGGCCAAACTAAGGATTGCCGCCCCGAAAATCGAAATATATTTTTTCATTGGTTTCAACATCGACCGCCTTTCTCTACCGCAGCCAACAGTGTCACAAACCTAATATTTTTTTCCGGCTATTTAATTCGGCACCCCTTAAAACCCTACCCCATAGTGGCAGTACGCCCCGTAGCGGTTGGTGCGCGACGCACATCCACATTTAACTTTCCTGTTACTATTAATGGGTACTTTTGCACTTTAAATTATTAATTATGGGATTTATAATTCTGGGAATCGTGCTTATAATAGCCGGCCTGATTGTCTCGAAAATACAGGACAAAGTGCAGGTTTTCGGCCGCCCGGTAATGGGGGTCGGAGGCATTGTCATCATTATTGGTCTCCTGACGGCATCGGTGGTGCAGATAGATGCCGGCAAAATTGGGGTGATGCGCCTCTTTGGACAAGTTAGGCCCAACGTACTCTATAGCGGCCTGCACTTCATCAACCCGCTCATGGATGTGGTGTCTATAGACACCCGAACCCAGAACTATACCATGAGCGGTGTGCATGACGAAGGCGAAAAGGCCGGCGACGACGCCATTAGGGTGCTTAGTGCCGACGGCTTGGAGGTGACCATCGACCTTACCGTGCTGTTCAAGGTGCTGCCGGAGTCGGCACCCGATTTGTATCGTCAAACCGGATTGGACTATAAAGACAAAATAGTGCGCCCCATCTCCCGTACCCGCATACGCGACAACGCCGTTTATTATGATGCAGTTTCACTGTTCTCCACCAAGCGCGATGAATTCCAAAACCGCATCTTGAAGTCGCTGGAAGAAGATTTCCAAAAACGCGGCTTGGTGCTGGAGAACCTTTTGGTGCGTAACATTACCTTGCCTACATCGGTAAAAAACGCGATTGAGTCGAAAATCAACGCAGAACAGGAGGCGCAGAAGATGCAATTCGTGTTGCAGAAGGAACGCCAGGAAGCCGACCGCAAACGCGTGGAAGCCCAAGGTATTGCCGACTATCAACGCATCATCAGCGAGAGCCTGACGGACAAGCAGTTGCAGTATGAGCAAATCAAAGCCATGAAGGAACTGGCAGGCTCTCAAAACTCCAAGATGATCATCATGGGCGGCA
>CAIVHI010000010.1 GCA_903905685.1 uncultured Bacteroidota bacterium
AAATGACGGCGCAAATGAGGCCACGTAGCAAGGGCGGTCCTGATACGGTGGGCCTAAAGTTTTTTACCCCTAAATCCGTAAGCACAGTGTCGGCAACCGCTACCGCAGCAGCTACCTCGCAGCACGTGGTAGTATTCCGTAAATACCCAATTGCCACCTTCCACGTAGTAATGCAGTCCCTCAACAAACTGTTCGCGCCGGGTGGGAAACTGAGACCTGTTGGCAGAGTGGACAAGCACGTTCACGTGTTCGAGGCAATGGTTGCAAAGACAGTCGTATTGGGTATTGGCTAGGAAGGCCCGCGCATCGGGAGTCAGGGCCACAGCGTTGCATCCGCATTTCGCAATGTCATCAGTATTGCAGGCAAAACGGGTGCCACACCTCGGGCATTGTTTTTGAATGGCGGTTTTCATTTGGGTGGCAGCGAAATTACGGAGATGTATTTGGAAAGTAGGCTCAGCCCAAGGTTTAGAGCAACTACCCACCATTACGCATCAATCCGGTAACTTTGCCGGCACATGATGTCGCCTGATAAACAATTGATGTTCCAAAACCGGCTTGCCAAGGTTTGGAAACATGTATCGAAGATAGCAGCCAAACAGGGTGTGACGTGTTTCCGCTTCTACGACCACGATTTGCCGGAGTTTCCGTTCGCCATAGACCGCTACGAAGGCATGGTGCATATGGCCGAATACAAACGTCGCCACGGCATGACCGATGATGAGCATGCCGATTGGCTCAGTGCGTGCCGCGATACTATAGCCCAAGTGCTCGACGTGCCTCAAGAGGCCATCTATGTGAAATTCAGGAAGAAAAAGGAAAGCCGCCAAGACCAATACGAAAAATTTGACCGTAAAAAGGAAGAACTCATTGTGCGGGAGGGTGGACTCAACTTCATCGTCAACCTCACCGATTACTTGGATACCGGCCTCTTTCTCGACCATCGCATCACCCGCGGCATGGTGCGCGAAGTTGCAGGAGGAAAAAATGTGCTGAACCTGTTTTGCTACACGGGGGCATTCTCGGTATATGCGGCCGCAGGTGGCGCAGATACCGTTACGTCGGTCGACATGTCGAAGACCTACATCAATTGGGCCAAGCGCAATATGCAGTACAATAAGCTGTTCGACGACAAAAAACACTTTTTCGTGAACGAAGATGTGCTCGAAATCGTGAACTACCTGCAAAAAGACAAGTACGACCTCATTGTGTGCGACCCACCCACCTTCAGCAACAGTAAGAAGATGGAGGAAGAATTTGAAGTGCAACGCGACCACGTCAAACTTTTGAAACGTCTGCTGAATGCCTGCACCGACGGTGGCCGCATTTATTTCAGCAACAACTTTCGGGGCTTCGTCCTCGACCGCGAAGCCATACCGGCCTTCAACGTAAAGGACATTACCGCGCAAACCACACCCTTCGACTTCGCCGGCAACCTACACCGCAAGTGCTACCTTATTGAGAAATAGGAGGCTACTGAATGTAGGGCTTCAAACTGTCGATGGCAACATCGCCATTGTAGATTTTCAACAGTTTGCGCTCGGGACTGTAAATGTTGATTTGGGGCAGGGTTTTATACAAAAATACCGAATTGATGAAATTGGCACTATCCAAGCCTACGGTGAACGTGGGGTAGAAAGCCTTGGTTTTGCGCTCCTTCACAAAGTCGGGAAGGTATTTCTCCATTTGGCGATTGGCCATGAGCACCACCTTGGTCTTTTTGAAGAGACCCACACTCCGTTTTAGGACCTCGGTTTCTTCAATGCAATGGCCGCAGGTGGGGTTGAACATCATCACAATCAAATTGGCATCATTCGCAAAATCCTGATTTGTGAACGTGTTGGATTTTACGGTTTTCGTGATTTCCTTCTTCCAGATTTTGGAAATGCCGTGGTTCTTTTCCTTTACCGTCTTCGAAATGGTGTCCAAACTCAAAAGCACCATATCGGGCATAGGGGCACCGGGCATGGTATAGTCTATTTTTACAGGTTGTTGGGGCTTTACGGTGGTAGGTGCAACTCCATCCTTTTTTTGTGCCGACAAAACGGTACTCACACCCAAAAATAAAATCAACAACAGACGCTTCGACATAAGTTTGCAGTTCAACAGTCCTGAATTTTGTACAAATTTAGTCGTATTTCATCATAAACCGGCTTGAAAATTATCATGAACGACAGCAATTCCACTCCACTTGCCGAGCGGGTACGACCCCAAAACCTCAGTGAGATAACCGGACAGGAGCATTTGGTGGGCCCCGGCAAGGTGCTCGACCAAATGATTAAGACGAAGTCGGCACGGTCGGTCATTTTTTGGGGGCCGCCGGGGGTAGGTAAAACTACGCTGGCTTACATCTTGGCACAGGAGCTCGGACTTCCCTTTTTCTGCCTCAGCGCGATAGACAGTGGGGTGAAAGACGTACGTAATGTAATAGAGAACGCCCGTCGCAGCGGCCACGCCCTGCTTTTTATCGACGAGTAGCACCGATTCAACAAGGCGCAGCAGGATAGCCTGTTGGGGGCGGTGGAGAAAGGCATTGTTACACTTATTGGGGCCACTACCGAGAACCCGAGTTTCGAGGTCATATCGGCCTTATTGAGCCGCTGCCAGGTATTTACCCTGAAACCCCTCGCTGCCGACGAACTCAAAAAGTTGGTAGACAATGCCATGCAGAAGGACGAGTGGCTGCGGGCCGGCCATGTGGAGATTGCCGAATACGAAGCATTGGTGCGCCTGAGCGGTGGCGACGCCCGCAAAATACTCAATCTGCTGGAGCTTGTGGTGGGCTCACTGCCCCAGGGCATGCACACCATTACCGATGCCTTTGTGCAGCAAACCGCCCAAAAAAAACTGGCCCTCTACGACAAGACCGGCGACCAGCACTACGACATCATATCGGCCTTTATCAAATCTATGCGCGGCAGCGACCCCAATGGTGCGGTATATTGGTTGGCAAGGATGATTGATGGCGGCGAAGACCCCAAGTTCATTGCCAGAAGGATGTTGATACTGGCATCGGAAGACATAGGCAATGCAAATCCTAACGCATTGCTGCTCGCCACCAGTTGCTTTCAGGCGGTGGAGGTAATTGGTTATCCCGAATGTAGAATCATCTTGTCTCAAACTGCAGTATATCTGGCTTGTTCGGCCAAGAGCAATGCTACCTATGTGGCTATCGACAAGGCACAAGCGTTGGTATCGCAAACGGGCGACCTGCCGGTGCCACTACACCTGCGCAATGCCCCCACCAAGTTTATGAAGCAGGAGAACTATGGAAAGGACTACAAATATGCCCATAACTTCGAGGGCAATTTCGTGCAGCAGGAGTTTCTGCCCGATGCCGTAGCCGGCACATCCCTATACGTGCCGGGAGACAATCCTGCCGAGGCCAAGACGCGCGAAGTCCTCCATAAGAATTGGGATGGCAAGTATGGCTATTGACGACCATGCCGTCACACCAGCCTTTCCTGTTCGCGCAGCCAACGCTCCGGGATGCCGTCGTTGCCGGCTATGACGTAGTCGTTGTAGGAGCAGGGCACGAACATTTTGTTGGGTAGCTCCATCCACCAGCGGTTGGTGCGCTTGCTTTTCAAGAACGTCGTGTCGTTTTCGGTGAATGCCACATTGAAGACCAAGAACTCATCGCGATTGGTAAGTTTGGCTTCAGTTTTCCGAACCAATAGGCCGTCTATAAAATACCAAATCATTTGCGATGCCAATAAGGCCGAGAGATTTTGCCTGTCATGCCGCTGGCGGTAGCCATAGATGCCGAAGGACGACAACTCGGTGCTCATGCCTGCAAACCGCGACAAGCGGCATACTTCCTCACCCGTAAGGCCATTGGGGGAGCCCTTGCGGTTGGCGGGAGCATCGCTGTGTTTTACGGCATTCAAGTCTAAGCTGAATAGATTGGTGCTCCGCAGCACGGGCTCCATCTCCTCCATCTCCTCGCGCACGCGACCCAGCCTGAAAAAGTCGAAACGCAGCTTGTCCAGTGTTTCCACCATAGAAGGGTTGGCGTAATAGCTTTGGAAAGCCAGGTGGTTGTAGTGGGTGATGAAGTTGGGGGCGGCGGTGAGCATGTCGAGCAGGAAGCTCTCGTGGTTCACCACTTCCGTTTCTTCAAGGTCTATCAGCATATCGGCTACAGACATGACGACGTTTTTTTCGCATTTCTTGAACGCACCATACTGCGACAAAGTGAGGTCGTGCGAGCCACCAATTACGAGGGCTATTTTGCCTGCCTGCTGAATCTCGGCGAGCACCTCGGTAAGCGCCGCTCGCGTATCTTCTACCGAGTGCCCCAAGCGTATGTTGCCGGCATCGGCTATCTTGATATCGCGATGCCAGTAGTACATGCGGTAAAGTTCTTCGCGGATGGCATCGGCCCCGTTGCCAAAGTCTGCCTCCGCGCCTTCGCCGCGCCATTCGTTGCAGCCCACTATGATGAAATCGGCCTCCTCCCAGTTGAACCCGCTTTGAGTGGAGCAGGCAATAGCCGCACCCAGCGTATTGGGCCGGTAAGTGCCGGGCACCTTGGTTTCAATAAAGTGTTCGGTCTCGAAAAAGAGGGCCAAGTCCTGCATCTGTGTCGGTTTTGGCGGTAAAAATAGGGAATCGGGAGTAGGGATGGAAATTGGGATAGG
>CAIVHI010000011.1 GCA_903905685.1 uncultured Bacteroidota bacterium
AAGCTACTGCTCTCGAAGGGGTGGCTTTCTTGGGTCAGGGCACCATTTACCCCGATGTCATTGAGTCGGTATCTGTGCACGGTCCTTCGGTCACCATCAAGTCGCACCACAACGTGGGCGGCCTCCCCGAAAAAATGCACCTTTCGCTGGTAGAACCCCTGCGGTTTTTGTTTAAAGACGAAGTGCGCAAGGTGGGTAGGGAATTGGGTATTGCCGAGAGTTTCATAGGCCGTCACCCCTTCCCCGGGCCGGGCTTGGCTATCCGCATCCTCGGCGAGATCACCGCAGACCGCGTCAAAAGGTTGCAGGAAGCCGACGACATCTTCATTGGCCACCTGCACGCATCCGACCAATACCATAAAGTTTGGCAGGCCGGCGCCATTTTGCTGCCCGTGCAGAGTGTTGGCGTAATGGGCGACGAAAGGACGTATGAGTTCACCTGCGCCCTGCGTGCCGTGACATCGGTTGACGGCATGACGGCCGATTTTGCCCACCTGCCACACAGCCTGCTGGGCAAAATATCCAACGACATCATCAATAAAGTGCGCGGCATCAACCGCGTAGTGTTCGATATCAGTTCCAAGCCGCCCGCAACCATAGAGTGGGAGTAGGGCACTTCGGCTCCGAGGTGGAATCGTTAGTCGCGAGGTATAAGATGGGGAGTATTGCAACCAAAATCAAACAGTGGTCGGTGTTTGCAGCCTTGCTGCCAACACTGACCTTTTGCATTTTGGCCCACGCAGGCGCCCAAGGCCGCCGCACAGGCTCGAGCGATTCAGCATCTACCGCTCCACAAACCGCCGACATGCCGTGGCATCACGACTTGAGCAAGCGCGAGTTGAAGCGCAAGAAGCGCGAGGCCGAGAAATTGGCCCGCAAAAAGAAGAAGCAGGAGCGCCGTCGCCGCAAGGATGGACCCCTAACCATTGCCCCGCAACCGCGCACCTCCCGGCGCCCCCAAACGGCTACCAAGTGGAGTCCGCCCGCCCGCAGCAAGGCTCCGGCCTACCCGGCATCGGTATTGAAAGGGCACTATCGGGTAGACATCTTGGCCGCAATCTACCTCGACGAACTGGTGAAGGGTAGCGGTGTGACGTTCAAAAACAAGATTCCCGACAAGGCAGCGGCCGGCATAGCATTCTATGAAGGGGTGCAGTTGGCCGCCGACAGCTTGAAAAAGAAGAATTTCAATATAGACATCTACATCCACGACGTGGCCTCGGCGTTGGAATCCCCGGATACTTTGCTGAAATACCGGGCGTTGGACTCGTCGGACTTGATCATTGCTGCAGTGCCGCCCCAAAACCTGCCGGCCGTGGCGGCATTTGCTGCCAAGAAGCACATCAATCTGGTGTCTGCACTGTCGCCCGCCGATGGTGGCGTGAGAGGCAACAAATTCTTTACGCTGCTGCAGCCCTCGCTCCACACCCATTGCGAGTCTATACTGCAAAAGCTGCCGCAAGGCCAGGGCAATGTTACACTGCTGTATCGCAATACCATCACGGGCGAAGACAATGCCTATAAGTACCTCACGGAGGACACCATAACGGCGGCTTCTTGGAACCGGTTGAACTGCAACAGGTTACCCACCTCCATAGACCTCCCCGACAGCCGCGACACGGCGCAAGTCCAATACCTCGTCATGCCCATTCTCGACCCTGCCTATGCCGACAGCCTGCTGAAAGTGGTACTGAAAAATGCCCCAAAAGGCCGCCTCGAAATTTACGGGATGCCCACTTGGACGGCGCTGAACCTGCAAAAACGGTCGGCAGCCAACCCGAATATAGTATTTGTGCTGCCCGAGCCCTATTATGCCGACACGGCCGGTGCGGCCTACAAAGTGCTGGCCGAGAAATATGAAGCAGCATATGGCGGCAACCTGAAAGATCTGGCCGTGCGCGGCTACGAAACCATGTACCTGTTTGGCACGATGTTGAAGAAATACGGTACGGTATTCAATCCGAAGTTTCACGACTGCCTGAAATCGCAGTTCACCAAATTCGACCTCACGCCCCATTGGGATGCCACCGGCAAGTTCCTCTACAACGAGAACCGCCATGTGTATCGGGTGCGGTATGCGAAGGGTGTTGTGCAGGTTGGGGAGTAGGGGGCTGAATTTATGCTCGGTTTTATTCTGTCAAGCCACTTAGTTGGGGCATTACGGCCGTTAATTCAAGCAGTCCAGCATCCGTATCGCGTTGCTCGTGAATGTCCGTTCGTATTCGCGATATATTTTGAGGTCATGCTTGGCAAGAAGTTGTTCAAGAGCGGCAATTTTGAGTGCTTGGATTTTCATGGACTGGGCTGCTGCCAATTCGTTCAGCAGTCTCGTATTTTCAATGTTTTGGTCTGTCGGCATTGTAAATGGATGAATGGTCTTTCTCGGAAGTCATGTTTTACCAAGGCATTCGTTCTACAACAATGGTGCGGCCAAAGCCGAGAAGTCGTCTTTTACGTCAATGCAGTTGTGGTCGCTAAAAATGGTTTGGTCCAGCACGATGCTTACCGAGCTTTCGCCGGTTTTGTCGATGATGCAGATGATGTGCTCCGTATTGATGATGCTGGATGCATCGTTGGTGATCGTTACTTTAAGGAACTTATTCATGTTTATTTGGTGTTACATTTAATAAAGGTCATGCCCGAAGATGCCGCTACAAGGGCGAGTCCCACCCGCGATTGCACACCCAGTTTGGTTTTCAACCGTTTGCAGTGGTGTTCTATCGTTCGGGGGCTCAAGTGTACACGGGCGGCAATTTCAGGCAGTGTCAAGTCGGTAGTCAGCCACTGCAGCAGTACAAGTTCCGAATCGTTCAATTGTTTTTTCGAAAGTCGGTTCTTTATTTCTTTGGAAATGGCGGGATGCATTTCGATGATGTCGGAAGAGAAGAAGTATTTGTTGCCGAGCATCTCCGAGATAGCTTGTATAAGTTCCTCCGGTTCTGCATGCTTAGTCACGAAGCCCTTGGCACCCAATCATATCATGGTTACCAGAATTGAGATATGAAATGCCTTCGTAAACACCAAGAATTTGATTGACGGATTTTTTTTGCTCGCCTCGCCGAACACCTGGTAATCGGTATAGCCCGCGCCCATGATGCAGATATCGGGACGTAATTCCCAATTCACAATCCGTACCAGCATTTCAGCGCAGTCGGCGGTATCGAATATCACATGGAATCCCTCTGCGATTCCTAGCACGTGCGTCACCACCGTCTTGCGCAATAAGGTCTCTTCGTCGGCATAGGCGATATGTACGGAGCGCGGATGCATGTTGGACGCTTGGGAATGAGGCATTTGAAATTTTCAGAAATGCTTTATATGGATACTTTGTTTGAATGGTCGAAATATAGCTTGATGTTTGTACTTAAATATTGCGGCAATGCTACGGCACTTTTCCGCAACTTCCAGCTGTGGATTATACTGATTTCAGGTCATGAATATTCATTTTAGTAATATTTTATTCATATTCAGTTGCTTGTTTTTTATAGAAAATTGAATGGCAAATCAATATCTGTTTATAAAGTTTATTTATGCCTTAAAAGTCAAAAATAGGGGGGTCACCCAGTTTTTGTGATGGAATTCCCAGTTAGTTTGCGTTGGTACAAAAGCGTTTCAGGGGCGGCAATGGTCCAACGTTTTCAGAAAGAATAAAAAATTCTGTTTATGCCACGCGGTTCGGGAGATGTAGGATTTGTGCACATGGGCAACGGTCACGACGACGAGCGGCAGGCGTTGGCCAACCACGGGGATACCTATACCGGCGGCTGGGACCTCGACGCCGATTACCCTGAGTGCGAGCTTTGGTCGAAATACAGCGCGTTTTGGCGTAAGACGCTCTACAGGCGGGTGTGCTTGGAGAGCGGTGGGGACTCCAGGCCGGAGTCGCCGGCGGGTACCGAAAAGGCCGGCTACGTACCGTTCACCCCGCCGGCGCAGTTGCAGCCCGCACCCGTAAACCCGATCGTCGATACATCGTATGCCTTGAACCCGGTGCAGCCGTGGGCTTCGGGTTTCCGTAAGCCGCCCAGTGGCGGGTTCAAGGTGCCGGCACCCATGTTGCTGCGGCCGGGAACGGGCATTGCGGGTACAGGCGGCAGTCCCGCCGCCTTCCAACCGCAGGCGTTCGGCGAAGCCCTAAGCTTGGGCACGGGGCGGCAATCGGGGTCTTCGAATAAGGTACCGCCCGACGTTTGCTACGACCTCGTGTTTTACGTGCAGGGGTCGTCAGGCAAGGGGCCGGCCTATCGCGGGCGTCTGGTGTTCCTGGTGCGCGGCACCGGTGCCGTCGCCGCCTATTGCGATGTCGTGAGCGGCTGTGCCGACCCGGTGCATTACGGCACGCCGGTAGGCAGTAGGTTCAAGGTGACGGGATACGCGGGTGTCGGCGACAGCTTCCGTGCCGACCTCGACCCCGCCTTCCTCAACGACCCCAAGACGGGGAAAAGGAGCGGCGCGTTCTACATTATCCCGCTGGCGGGCGGCCGCACGTGCCCCATGGGGGCGATAGGCATTTCGGCAGGTGGGGAGGAGCTCAACGCCATCGCCCGCTTGTTGCGGCAAAGCGCCAATTGCGGGGCCACCCTGCGCGTGGCCTATGCGGAGAAGGCGGGCGGCGGCGGAGACGACCCCGCCGCACCGCAACGGCGCGGATTTAGATTGGTGTGCGGCGCAACGGGAAAAGTTCCGAGTGAGTTTTGCAGCAATCAGATTATGGACTATTACCTGCCGGGAATTTCATCCAACGAAAAATGCAACCACATGAAGGAAGTTTGGCTCTCTTCAAACGAACATTTTTCCTATTGCACATCGTGCCTGCCACCATCGGGCTACAAAGTAAAATTGATGCCCTATATATCGTCCGAACTCGCTTCCTATTATGATGCATCGTATATCGCTTACCCAAAAATCCCCCGCATAATCCCACCTGTACCCGTAGTTTCAATGGCCCGCCACCTGTCATCACTTCCCTCCCCAACGGAATAACCTACCTAGTGGAAAAAAATGAACAACTAAAATTGCAGTTGGCCTGCACGGTATCCTTTAATGTAGAAAAATTTATTGGTCTGTCAACGACAAATTTTACGCCTGTATGCCTTCCAGTCAAAGTTTGTTTTTCGACCCCCGGTCATCTAAGTTGAAAATTTTCTGTGCCGACGACAAGGGGCGTAATACCAATAGCAGCATCAAGATTCAGTTTATTTGATGCCCGCGCGGGTGCCCAATCTCTATTCTTAGTCTAACACCCTTACCGACCCCAAAATAAACTTCCCCCAACATTTTGTTTTTCCGGAAAAATGTAATAGCTTTGTATTAGCCTGCCGAGGCAACTACTCGTTAACATTTGGCAGCTACTGAATTTGTTGTCCCTACCATCGCCGCACACCGGCAAAATTGGGCTGCAATGACGAACAACCATATAATAACCGATCACCTCGTTGAATAAGCATTTTATTCGACAACTATTAAAAACTTGGGTTATGGGAAACAAATTCTGCTTGCACGCACCTCGGGTCTCCACCTCTATACCATTGGTCCATACCAATCCAATTGCCGATTTCATCGGCATCTACTCTGTATTCATAGGATAACACCATCCCGGTTCCTTCCCCCGAAGCACCTCACAGGTTTTCCCTGCACTTTTCCCTGCACTTTTCCTTGTGGAAACGCCGCCTTACCGTCTTTTTGCCCGAACCAGTAATTCTTATCGTTTTACCATGCCTAAATTTTCATTTTATGAAAAGCGAAATCATGTCTTTTTTCCTGTTCTGCGTCAGCTTCTGCTGCCTGTTGTTCCTCATCATCTTCTCCATCTACGCATTCTGACGGTTGGCGGGCCGGTTGCCGCAAGGCTGCACCGCAGGTCTTACTGCCTCCAAACACATCGATAGCGTACCTGGGTGTATACCACCCTTTCAAAGGCACGGCAGGCAGATCTCCGGTGCACCTTCCCTGGGAGGGGTAGTGCCGCTCACAGCCACTTTTCGTAGAGCAGGCGCGATACGAAGTAGCCGTCGGCCTCCAGCAGACTGCGCATGCCCGTGTTGCGGATGTGGGTGAAACGCAGAAACCGCTTTACGCCCATGTCGGTATAGTGTTGCTCCAAGAGTGCGTTCATTTGCCGATAAATGCCGCGATGGCGGTAGTCGGGCATAACAAATCCGTCCGACACATACAATTGCTTCCCGGTATAGGTCTCTATACGGCTGTCGTCCTGCTCTTCCAAATACCCGAATATGAAGCCCACGGGCGTTTCTCCATGCATGGCCATGAGGCACAGCCCATCGCAATCTTTCTGCATGGCCACCACGTGTTTCATGTAGTTGGCTTCTATGTCGGCCCACTGTGCCGTTTTGTCGAACAGGCGGTACTCGTTTTCGTGTAGCAGGCGCATCATGTGCGAGACATCGGCATAGTGTTCGCAAATGATGACGGACTTTATCGTGATGTCGGGATTGTGATACATGGGCTTGGGTTTTGCTGCCAACTTGCGCGGGTTAGCTTTCCTGAAATACCTTCAATTCCTTATTACTTTGCCGCAGGCGCTTCACCGTTAGGAGAGCGAGCTTGCGGTAAAACCGCCCGGCAACGTCGGGGTGGGCTACAGTCACTTCGTCAAACTTGTCGCGGGAGAGCACCGAAAGTAGGCAGTCTTCCAACGCCCAAGCATCGGCCGACCTCCGCACATTGTCTATAAACGCCATTTCGCCAAAGATGCCGCCACGGCTGATGGTGAGGAGGTGGTAGTTTTTTTCGGGAGAGATGGGCAGTACCAGCTTCACGGTACCTTGGCGCACAAAGTAAATCTCGTCGCTCACGTCGCCCGTATGGAAGATGTAGTCGCCCGCCTTGTAGGTTTTCTCCGCCAGGCAGCTCGTCACGGTGGCCAGTACGTCGTCGGGGAAGTCGTCGAACACTTCGATCTCCTTAAGGTCGAAAACGTGGTGGTCGGTGATGCGTTCGGTGTTTTCGGCATTCAATATTTCATCCTCCACCCACTCCAAAGCGTCCTCTGTGGTCTCGAAAATCTTCAAGTGTTCGGTGTCGAACAGGTTCAGGTTGTGCAAATACTGCTTTACGTTTTGGCCCGACGGCAGCAGCGACGGTACAGAAGTGAAGATGAGGTAGCCCTTCTTTTGTTGGATGCGCGTCAATATTTTTTTCAGCATATTGGCTGCGGTAAAGTCTACCGACTGTATGCGGCGCATGTCCAAAATGATATACTTGCTTTTTGCGTAGTGTTGTTCAAGTTCCGAAAAAAGCTGGTCGGTAGTGCCAAAAAACAATTGGCCCTGCAATTCGAATATGATGGCTTCGGCACCTTTTTGGTCCAATATCTCACGCTCGTGCTTCAGGCGGTTTTTCTTGGAATAGATTTGATTGCCGAAAAGTTTACGGCGGATGACCGAAATGCTCATCTGCTCGCGTAGGAAGAGCAAAATGGCCATTGCTATGCCCACTCCCGCACCCTTGATGAGGTCCAGATTGACGGCTGCAACCACTACGGTAACGATTACCAGGAAATCGAAAATCGTCGACTTGTTTTTCAGCATCGCGAACAGCTTGAAGTCCAGCATGCGCGATGCCACGGTAATCAGAATGCCGGCCAGCGATGCCAGGGGAAGCCAGGCCAATCCTGTGCCGGCAAACAGCAAGACCAGTAGTGTTATCAACCCGGCACACAGTGTGGAATACTTGGTTTTGGCTCCGTTGTTGATATTCTCTATGGTGGCACCCATGAGGCCGGCGCAAGGAATGCCGCACGCTAAGGCCGAGGAAATATTGCACATGCCCTGTGCCATGAGTTCGCGGCGCGGGTTATGGCTGGAAAATGTTTTGGTGTCGAGCACCACGCAGGTATTGAGTGTGGTGATGGAAAGCAGGAGCGACAAAGTGAGGCCGGGCACAATGGTGTCTAGAATTACCGTGGGGTTGATTTGGGGAAACTGAGACCAACGTGCCATGATGTTGCCTATAATCGCGGAGCCTGAGGTGGGCATACTCCCAATTACAAGCGGATTGCCCGCGAGCAACCGCATAGAAGGGTCGCCGAAGGAGAGGAGGAAGTATACCAGCAGACCTACCCCAAGCCCCAACACCACGGCGGGCAATTTGTTGAAGACTTTTTTGGAAACCGCCATGGCAATCATGGTGGATGTACCTATGACGATACTTTGCCAGTGCCAAAGGCTTAAAGAAGTCAACCCTTCCAGCCACTTGGTGCCCTTGGGCAATCCCAAGAATTTCGGAATTTGTCCCAACATAATCTGGATGCTCACACCCATGAGGTATCCGGTGATGACGGGGTAGGGGATGTATTTGACGAACTTGCCCCCTCCAAAGTTGCCGATGAGGAATTGCAGCATGCCCGCCACAATCGTGACCACAGATACATATATCGGAATGATTTCCGGCGCGACTGTGCCGCGGTTCAACAACTCCACGACAAATATCGATACCACGGCCGCTGCGGGTGCGCTTGGTGCCGACACCAGCCCCTTGGTGCCTCCAAGAAATGGAGCCAGAAAGTTGAATATGATGGTGCCGGTAACCGCACCCAACGCGGCAAAGCCGGCGTATTTGGCCCCGAGCGGTGCAAAACTCATGATACCGTAGGCAATGGTAGATGGCAGTGCCACAAACATTGCCGATGCACCCCCGCTCAAGTCGCCAGTGAGTCCGCCAAATAGTTGCTGTCTTTTCACGGTGATGGAAGGTGCTGTTGTACTGATGCGTAAATATAGTAAACGCAAAACCAATTTGTGCCGTTTTTTTGGAATGTAGGTGGATAAAGCGCGCTCAATCAGCTGTTTAGGTAATTTATGGAGCTCGTAATGCCAATCTTGCAAATGGGCATCAAACTTAAATCCCGTCCAAAAACGCATATTCAACCGGGTTTACCCTAACTTTGCCGATACAAATTATAGTTAAATTTATATATGATAAGTAGGAGGACCATCCGGATTAAAGTGATGCAGACATTGTACACCCTGTCGACCATGGACGACATGGGGGCACCCGACAAGCGTACCGCATCGCGCATACTCGATGAAAAACTGGAACACGTCCTCGACATCTTTACGGCTTCCGTCCTTTTCTGTATCCGCACGGCCGAATTTGCCGTGACAGATGCCGACAACCAATCTTCAAAGTACTTGAAGTCCAACGAAAACCACTCCATCAGCACCAAAATCGCAACATCGGAGTTGGTAACGCGGGTATTGGTCAACAAGTCGTTCAGCGACAGATTGAAAAAGTCGAAGATTGAAGGGTACATCAACGAGGAGGAGGTAAAGAAGGTATATGTTCGGCTTGCCAAGACCCCCGAATATGATGCCTATTGCGAAGCCGAAGCCTCGGGATTGGCAGAAGACAAGGCTATTTTCAGGTTCCTTTGGGAAGAAGTGATGCTCAAAAATGAAGACCTCACATCGCACTTTGCCGACGAATTTCCCGGGTGGGAAGATGATAGCGAAATGGTGGGCATGCTCATGGACAACTTCCTGAAAGCCGGTGCCAAGATGGATTTCGTCAACCTCCTGGCTGTCAGCAAACGGGAATATGCCCATGAGTTGCTGCATACGGTTATAGACAAAGAGGCCCATTGCCTCGAGCTGATTACCCCCAAACTGAACAACTGGGACAAGGAGCGGGTGGCTCTCATCGATATGATTTTGATCCGTATGGGCTTGTGCGAATTGCTGTATTTTCCGTCCATTCCCACCAAGGTCACCATCAATGAGTTTATCGATATCGCCAAACAATACAGCACGCTGCAAAGCGGGCAGTTTGTGAATGGCGTGCTCGACAACCTATTGAAGGACATGGTGAAGGAAAACCGAATCCATAAAGAAGACAAGGCGGCCAAATAGGTTTCCTTTTGTTTATTTTTTCCAAAAACGCAGAATCGGTAGTGCCCTATTTTTGAACTTTGTTACATTTGCACGTTATGAAGCGCATTATTATAGTATTTTCATTACTATCTATTGCCGCCTGCAAGTCCGGTAACGGCACGGGGGGGAACGGTATCAATACCGGAATGGTCAATAATCCACGTACGGCCAATGGGCTAGACACGGTTGCGGCCGCAAGGAAACCTACCATGGATTTTGCCGACACAGTGCACGATTTTGGCGCGATAGTGCAGGATGAAGTCGTCTCGTACGAATTTGCCTTTACCAACAATGGCAAAACACCATTACTGATTACGGGCGCGGCAGGTTCGTGCGGTTGCACGGTGCCTGTATATCCCCACGACCCCATTGCACCCGGTGCGTCGGGTGTCATGAAGGTTACCTTCAACTCTGCCGGCAAATCAGGACCGCAAAATAAAACGGTAACCATCAATACCAATACCCTCCGCAGTGTACACATCCTGTACATCAAGTCGGAGGTGAAGCCGAAGAACTAGGCAAGAGCCTACGGTCCATTACGAGAATCCTTATTAACTAGAGATAAAAAATGCAAATGAATTTAGAGACTTTGTTGCTGCAGGCTGCGCCTGGACCGGGTGGAATAGGAATGCCTATTTTTTTGATGGTGGGTATGTTCGTGGTGATGTATTTTTTCATGATTCGCCCCCAAGCCAAGCGTGCCAAAGAACAGAAGAAGTTTTCCGACAGCATCGTGCCCGGTGAGCAAATCGTGACCTCTGCCGGTATCCACGGCAAAATCTACAAGGCCAATGATGACGATACCTTGCAGTTGGAAATCTCCCGCGGTACTTTCATGACCATCGACCGCAGTGCGGTATCTATGGAAATGACGGTGGCTGCCCGCAAGAAGATGGATGGTGTTTCATCTGTGTCTTCCGCGTCTTCCAAATAGTTCAAATCTCCCCCATGCTCAAAGTTGGAGTAACCGGTGGGATAGGGTCTGGAAAGACCATAGTTTGCAGGGTTTTTCAAACTCTCGGTGTTCCGGTGTTCAATGCCGATGATGCCGGGCGTTACTTGCTCCGCAACGATGTGCAAGTGAAAGCGGCCGTTTGGTCGCTTTTGGGCGATGGCGTGTTTGAAAACGGATTTCCGGTATCCTCCAAAATTGCATCGGCGGTATTTGGCAACCCCGAATTGCTGGCGGCCCTCAATGCCATCATTCACCCGGCAACCATTGCCGCCGCCAATTATTGGATGTCGGCGCAACATACCCCCTACGTCATCAAGGAAGCCGCCATTTTCTTCGAATCGGGCACCTTTACCGAAATGGACGTCATGATAGGCGTATCGGCGCCTCTCGAGGTGCGCATCAATCGGGCGATGGCCAGAAACGGAATGACACGCGATGATGTGTTGTCGCGCATCAACCGCCAGATGGATGAGGCCGAAAAAATGCGGCGTTGCAAGTTCGTCCTTGTGAATGATGATGTACGGCCATTGTTGCCGCAGGTGTTGGAGTTGCATCAAGCCTTGTTGAGCCTCCGCAAGATGATACCTTCGCCATAGTTAAGGGAGTGGTCCGGAAGCTTTAGCGTTACGGCATACACCTTAGGCATTCTCTTCAACATACCAAACCCGGCTGAAAGCCATGAAAATGCAAGAGGGGTGACCTTTACGGAAACCCCTCTTGTTGCTATAGCATTATTAAAAGCTTATTCAGGATTCAACACCGATAAGAAGCGGTTGTTGCCGTTAAATACAGTCCGAGCAGTTTGGGCAATATCGGCGGGGGTAAGGCGGTCAATGTATTTTTCGTAGTTGATGACGCGGTCTTTGTCGCGACCCCAAAAAAGTACGCTTTCCAGTTTTTCGTTCCAGTAGCTGTTTTCACGCAAGTTGGTCGTGTGTTTTTCTTTCCATTGGCTCTTCACTTTTTCCA
>CAIVHI010000012.1 GCA_903905685.1 uncultured Bacteroidota bacterium
CGTTTTTCCCCCTTCGTTCAGGCGGAAGCAGTACATCGCCCTCATACAGCACATTGTCGGCCAAAATACACCCTCCCGTACGCACGCGTTCTATGGCGGCATCCATATAGTAGTCGTAAGACGTCTTGTCGGCATCTATGAATACGAGGTCGAAGGCACCGTCGATCATCGGGATTACCTCTCGGGCATCCCCAATATGTTGCACTATCCTATCGGCCAGTCCGGCTTCACCTATATATTTGGCGGCCATTTCAAAACGTTCGTCGTCAATGTCTATGGTGTGCACCAGCCCACCCGGGCGCAAACCTTGGGCCAAGCAAATTGCAGAGTAACCGGTATAAGTGCCGATATCCAAAATCTGCTGAGGTGCCAGCAATCTGCTGATGAATTGCAACACGGCCCCCTGCAAGTGGCCCGACAGCATTACGGCTTGCGTCACCTTCAATTGCGTTTCCCTCCCCAATGCCGCCAGCACCGGTAGCTCGGGCGTAGAGTAGTAAGAGGCATAGTCCTCTATTTCTCGGGGTAGCAGTTGTTTCGACATGGTTTAGAAATTGGGTTGGAGCTTGTGGGCGCGGTAAAACTCGTTGATATACCCCACCACTTCATCTGCGGTGTCGAATATCCGTATCATTTCCAAATCGCCTGGCGACAGGTTGTGCTCCGTCTCCAACATAACGGTCTTCATCCAGTCGAACAACCCCTGCCAATAGGCCTTTCCCACGCATATCATGGGGGCCTGCAAGAACTTGCGGGTCTGTATCAGTGTTGCCACTTCAAAAAACTCATCCATGGTGCCCCATCCACCCGGCATCATGACGAAGCCTTGAGCATACTTGGTGAACATGACTTTCCGCACAAAGAAATAATCGAAGTCGATCAAGGTCTCCCGGTCCACATAAGGATTGCAAACCTGCTCGAAGGGCAAGGCGATATTCAGCCCAACCGACCTTCCTTTGGCGGCAGAGGCACCTTTATTGGCGGCCTCCATAATACCCGGCCCGCCACCGGTAATGATACCGAAGCCGTTTTCAGCCAGTTTCTTCGCGATTTCTTCGGCAAGCACATAATACGGGCTTTCGGGCTTGGTGCGTGCCGACCCAAAAATGGAAATACACGGTCCCAATTTGGCCAGGGCTTCAAACCCTTGAACAAACTCGGCCATGATTTTGAAAATTTGCCATGAAGATTGGGCCTTGGTCTCTTCCCAATGGCGCATTTTGAAATTTTGTTCTGTCATCGATTGGTTTCTTGAAGTTGATTTTAGGGCGACGGTTTAAATGCATCAAACTCGCCCTTGAAATGGATTGATGCTCCGGCAACACCCTATTTGAATTGCTTAAAGTAATACTTGATGCCGTCGTCCTCCAGAATCATTTCGCCACCTTGGCACTTCTCAATTTTGATGCTCCGCTTCGATTTGCCCTCACAAATGAAGTTGGCCGATCCATCCAATGAGTTTATCGTCCAAGACGGCTCATCGGCTTTGTCGGCATCCGAGAACACGAGCCCTATTTTGCCTCCCGTTGAAGGGCCGGTAATGATTACGGTTTTGATTTGGGTGGACCGGTCTACCGATTGCAACTGTTTCGTGGCGATGCGTTTGTAAGCGGTCCAATGGCCTATCATTTTATCTACCACAAAATTGGTATCGATCACCTCGGCTTTTGGAAGCACGATTGTCCTCAAGGTATCTGAGGAATCGATGGCGAAAAGGTAGTAGCCTTTGGCATCTTGAAATTCCATTCGGCTGGGCTTTTTAAGGAGGATGTGGAACTTGGCATAGCCGAAGTCCAGCTCCTTGTCTTCGAGGGTATAGGTGCCGTTGTAAACAAAGGCATCTTTATTGTGGTAAGAAAACACCTGCTTGGGTTTGATGCGCACAAACATGGTATCATAGAAAGGCACTTCGGCAGAATCCAAGTCGAAACGCTTGATTTCCCGCCACCTATTAACCGGCAACGACTTGGAAGTGCTCTTGCCACCCGCCGATGCGGTACCGGAAAACGCCACCAAACCAATTATTATGATGGAAATTAAAACTGACAACCTGCACCGCATTACCCGAAAAGATTTAAATTACGTCTGAATTTGTGCGACAAAAATAGGCCAATCACGCTTTCAATTCAAAAATTATGCGAAGCGAACAACTGAAATTCACTGTTATACAATCCGATATCGTTTGGGAAGACAAGGGTGCCAACCTGATGCAGTTTGAAGACATCATTTCGAGCATTGAAAGCACGAAAAACATCGTAGTACTGCCTGAAATGTTCACCACCGGATTCAGCATGGCCCCTTCGCGGCTTGCAGAACCTATGGAGGGCAAAACCATAAAGTGGATGATTGCCACCGCGACCAAACACCGTTGCATACTCACCGGCAGCCTGATGATTGAAGAGAACGGCCATTATTTCAACCGGCTGGTTTGGGTGCAACCAGATGGGCAAATCATCCATTACGACAAACGCCACTTGTTTTGCTTTGCCGGCGAAGACAAACATTATGAAGCGGGCCACAAAAGGAAAATCGTTTCGGTGAATGGCTGGCGCATTAACCTTCAGGTTTGCTATGACCTACGTTTTCCGGTTTGGGCCCGAAATCAGGGAGAAGAGTATGACGTCCTGCTTTATGTGGCCAACTGGCCGGCCCAACGCAGCTTGGCTTGGCGCACCCTTCTACAGGCGCGCGCCATCGAAAACATGTGTTATGTGGTTGGTGTGAACCGAGTGGGCAAAGATGGCAAAAACCATGTGTATGCGGGCGAAAGCAGCGTCTTCGGCCCCTTGGGAGAAATTTTGTGGCAACACGGCAACACCGCGGTGTGCCACACGATTGCTCTGGATAAGACTACCTTGCTTAAAACCCGAGCCGACTTTCCGTTTCTCGCAGACCGCGACGCCTTCCTATTTACTTAGACTTTTTGCCTCTGCATACATTAAAGTACCGTCAGGTAATGTAAGTCGCCAAAAATTCCGTGCGGCATGTATGAAACCTGCCCCAGTCTGATTATTTTTGGCTGATTTTTACCCGGTCACACGTGCCAAACTCCAAATATGGATGGAGGCAACTGCCGGCATCATTCAAACTCATACAATATGAAAACCGTTACGGCAGCTTTTTGTTTCTTCCTCTTTGCTGCGTCGGCAGCACATGGTCAGGTCAATTTGTGCGACACATTCGTGGTTCAGAAATACGAGCCCATTGCCGTTTCGATAGCACCGGGCCGTTACACCACAGGATATGCGGTTAAAGTGAACGACATCAATTATCGCGTCACCATCAACAAGATGAACAAAGTGGAGTTTGCAGCTACCGGCGACACCGCATTTTCGGCCGATTTGGTGGCCGTAGGCACCACTTATGGCGCAATACCGAAGAAAATGATCGTATCTGAACGCCCCATTGCAGGATGGGGCTACGTTGTGGAACTCAAAAGCGGCTGGACCGCCGTTTTCGATGATGCCGTGGTATACAAATCGCTGAAAGCCGAAAGGAACTCGAAAATCGGCTGGTTCTACAAAAACAACGATTGCACCATCTATTACCCGGTATCGGAATAACCCCTAAAGGTTACGGCAACTCTACTCCTCGGTTGTGGCGGGACGGGCGTTTACGGAATTGGCCAAATACAGCTCGATTGCCGACACCATGGACGGTGTATTGGGTGCAGGTGCCTTCAAATCCAGACGTAGACCGCTCTCTTCAACCGCTTTGGTGGTTGACGGGCCGAAAGCACCAATGAGCACGTCGTTTTGTTGGAATTCGGGTTGCTGCTCAAACAGCGTCTGCAAGCTGAACGGGCTGAAAAACACAATCATGTCGAATTGCGCCTGAATGACTTCCGTCACATCGTTGGGCACCATGCGGAACAACGTGGCTTCGGCATACCTTACATTGTGCTTTATCAGGAATTGGGCAATCTCATTCTTGGCGCTGTCGGTGGTGGGCAGAATAAACTTCTCGTTGTTTTTATGCTTGCCAATCACCTCCAACAATCCTGCAGTGGTACCATCGGCCGAGAAAAACACTTTACGCTTGCGGTATAATATGAATTTTTGCAGGTAAAGTGCCACAGCCTCGGTGATGCAGAAGTATTTCATCTCCTGCGAAACCTTGATTTTCATTTCTTCACAAATCCTGAAGAAATGGTCAACGGCATTACGACCCGTGAAGATAATGGCGGTAAATTCGGGTATATCCACCCGTTGCTTGCGGAACTCTCTGGAGCTCAACCCTTCCAGCCTGCTGAAAGGATGAAAGGTGACACTGACTTCAAATTTCTTGGCGAGGTCGTAGTAGGGCGATTTGTCGGTATCGGGCTTGGGCTGCGTAATCAGAATGGAGGTCACCTTCTTCCCTGTTTTTTCATCGCCCGGCTTTTGCATTTCATCAACTTTTGCCATATAGAAGGATTAAGAAACGACAACGACACACAGCATAAACGAAGAAAGCAGACAATTATATAATAATTAATTTCTGTAATAACTTCATTAG
>CAIVHI010000013.1 GCA_903905685.1 uncultured Bacteroidota bacterium
TCACTTCCAGCACCTTGGTATAAATCTTGGCCAGCGAGTCGCACAGGCACCAATTGTCCACCCCTTCCTGCCAATGCTGAGTCACCGCCCAAATGGCGGGCAGCAGGTCGCGCCGTTTCAATAGCGACTCCATGTAGAAGTAGGCCTGCATCTTCACGTGGAAATCGGTGGTGGTGCGCCAAATGTTGTCCCACACCTCCATTTGCTCCTCCACAGGCAATGTGCTGAACAAATGGCCTTTTTTGGAAAGGGCCCGCATCTCGGGCACGGTTTTGCCGCATGCTGCTACGGCGGCGGCTATCTCCTGGAGGTGGGGGTTGGGCATGGTGCGTCATTATTGTCGCGAAAATAATGTCGGGTACCGTCATTATCACCATCAAAATGTTTTTCCCACCCTCAAATTTGCAAATAATAAGTATACTGATTATATTTGCACTTATAAAAACAAAAAAGACCATGTGGACTAAATCGCACTCCGTAGTGACTCGAGCGGTAACCCGCCAACAAATCTGGAACCTGTTTGCCGACGCCAACCATTGGGCCGACTGGGACAACGGGGTGGAATACACCAAGCTGCACGGCAAATTCGAAAAAGGGGGCCGCATAGAACTTAAGCCCGCCGGTGGGCCCAAGGTCATGATTTCGCTGCTGGAAGTGGACCCACTGCGGCACTTTCTGGATGTCACCCAGTTCCCGCTGGCCAAGATGTATGGCGACCATACATTTGAGGAAACCCCCGATGGCCTACGCATCACCTATACCATCTCGGTTAAGGGGCCACTTTCATTTTTATGGGTTAAATTGGTGGCTTCAAAATTAGCTGCTGCCCTGCCTCAAGACGTGGACAAACAGATTGCGGTGGCGGCGGCGCGGTATTAAAACACGGGTCATGGACGAACAACAAATGCCCTTTGGGGTGGAACGGGCCGAGGAAAGCTCGGGGTTCCTACTGTGGCAGGTCACCACGTTGTGGCAGCGGGGCATCAAGAAGGCATTGGAGCCCATAGGGCTTACGCATCCGCAATTCGTACTGCTGGCCAGCCTCATGTGGCTGCAACATCTGCAGGCAGAGGTGATGCAGATTGACCTCTCGAACCACAGCAAGATAGACCCCATGACCACATCCACGGTATTGCGCACCCTGGAGGGCAAACACCTGCTGGAGCGCAAGCCGCACCCCACCGATACCCGTGCCAAACTATTGGCGCTTACGCCTGCAGGCCGGGCCGCCACTGCCGAGGCCGTAAAAATCATCGAACGGTTCGATACCGATTTTTTTGCCACACTCGGTGGGCGGCTGCGCGAATTCAATGGGCTGATGCACCAATTGGCGTTGCGTCGCAACGGCTCAGTTGCGGAGTGATTGCAGGGCGTTGGCAATTTCCTGGCTGTTGGGGTCCAGCTTTTGTGCACGCTCCAAGTAGCGCAATGCCTCGTCTCGCCGGCCGGTGTTGGCACATGCCATTCCCCAATTGAACCACACCCCGGGTGCATCGGGACTAGCCTCGGCGGCCTTGGCGAAAGTCGCTTGGGCGGCATCGGGCTGGTTGCCGCGCATCATGCCCATAGCCTGCGACACATAGTACTTGCCGAGGATGGTGGTATACTTGGCCAAGTTGGGCAGGTCGTGGCTCTGCACCCGCACACTGTCCCAATCGCGCAGGGCCGAATCGGGGATGCCGCTGTTGAAGTAGCACAAACCCCGGTTGAGGTAGGCCAGCGTATAACGTGGATAGAGAGCGATGGCGTGGGTGAAGTAACCCTCGGCCCGCCCGAACCATATGCGGCGCTCGGCAGTATCGTGGGTCGATTTCGCCATCGACATGCAGGCCGCAGCGGCATCGTTGTTCACCAACACGCTGTTGGGTGCATATTGAACATCATGCAGAAACAGGGTGTTGTTATTCTTCCAGTCGGCATTGCGGCCAATGGTGGCGTAGCCGGCCGGCAGTGCGACGACCGCCATCACGGCCACATAGCCCACTGCACCTTGACCTTTGCCCCCCATGAAACGTGCGAACCCGGTGATAATGCCCTCCTTGGGCTGGCCGCGCTCCAACAGCCATGCCGCAGCCGCGGCAATGGCTATGCAGAACCCGAGCGAGGAGTGAAAAACCAGCCGTTCGCCCATGGGTGCGCCAATGTTCCGCAACAGGTTGGATACCAGCAGCAATGGCAGCAGGTAGCACGCAATGGCGAACGCTATTGGGCTGCGTTTGCCGAAGGCGGCAAAAAAGCCAACCCCCATGCCCAAATAAACCAATAGCGACGCCCACACCAAGGGGTTCGAAAAATCGGAATACGGAATTTGGTTGTAGGAGTAATCGGCCACCATAGGATGCGGAAACACCAGCAGCTTGAGGTATTGCAGCAACACCAATATCTTGGAGGCCAATGCCTGACTGCCGGTGGCAAACAGGTAGGGGTAGTTCATGATGTTGTTCTCGGCACCCGCGCCCGCATCGGTCACCGCCGACAGGCGCATCAACAGGTAGAGGCCAAAGGGTGCGAGCATGGGTAGCAGCCGTTTGAAGGCCTGCACCACCGTCCTTCCACAAAAAACGCAGTCGAAAACCGGCAATAAGAGCAGCATAGTAACGGCATACTCCTTGGAGAGCAGGGCCAGGAAGAAGAACACGCCCGCCCGCCACGCACCCTTGATGCCCGAAGTGCCCCTGTATTTCCAAACCGATTGCAGCGTGAGGAGGATGAACAGCAGCGACAAAATCTCGTCGCGACTCTTCACATTGGCTACCACCTCGGTATGCAGGGGGTGAACGAGGAACAGCAGCGCGGCAAAAAATGCCGCCGCAGGATGGTCGGCAAAGACTACCGTGCGCAGGAATTTCAGCAGTACGGTCACAAGAAGTATGTAAAGCAACACGTTGACCCCATGCCGAAAGTGCATGTCGGCCACCAGTTTGGCCTCCTTGGCCGTGGCATCTTCATTGTCGTTGATGCCCAAGAGCTGTTGCTCTATGGCAAACGTGACCAGCGACAACGGCCTGTACCGCCCGCCCGACAGTTGGTTGGAGCCGTTTTTGTGTTCCAAGTAGCTTTCGAAGGCATCTGTGGAGAATATCTTGGGAATGCCCGACACCCCCTGTTGCACATAGTCGTTATCCACAATGGCCATCATGTCATCAAAGGCGTATTCATGGTTCAGGGTGTTGAAATACAGCACCAGTCCCAAAAGGGCCAGCACAATGGCCTGTATTCTGAAAGCATTGTCGCGCGGCGGTTTGGGTGCCGATGCCGCTATAGGCTTCGCTTCAACTTGGGGTTTTTGATTTGCAGCAATCTTTTTGGCCATATACCCAATGTCATTAACAATCACCTCGAAACCAGTAGTCTAACTACATCCGAGATTGGCAAATTCAGTAAATTTTACAAGTTGACTCTTTACCTACCGGTTATCGAAGTTTAGTTGATGCTCTAAAATAGAGTAATGTAAACTTTGCGAAGCCAATTTAGGTAGCCACGAATTTGCTTCTTATATCGCTTTCATAGACATCTATAATTTTATCTGCAAGTACCGCCAATTCCCTTGAGAGGCTTTTGTTTCTTGGCGGATACCCTTTGTGTATTTTTACGATATGCATTTTTGTCATTCTGTCCTTTACGAATTTGATAGCCTCCCCATAATCATAGTCGCCACTTATTAAAATTATTCTATCGCACATGTTGTTAACGCTAAGTGCAATCATCTTTACTGCAAGTGCTATGTCCACGCCCTTTTCTCCGACATATTGTTTTTTAAACGGGTCGATTTTCACCACGCCGCTTTTAACCATTTCGACATTCTCATACTTCAGTTGAAGCTCATCATAATTATATTCGATGTTTGAAAAGTTTTCTCTAGCAGATTTCATCCATTCTTCAATAGATTTAGCTTCGGCTTCTATTGCCTCGGAAATCGCAGCAGGCACTAATGAAGGGTTATTCCGAAAATTATCCCAATGATGTTTGTATTTTTTAGTACAAAGCATGTTGCGGATATTAATAGCAGTATAATATCCTTCCAATATTTTTTGTGGCCTAAACCAATACGCCCTTATTAATTCATCATTAGATTCAAGTAAAGACTTGAA
>CAIVHI010000014.1 GCA_903905685.1 uncultured Bacteroidota bacterium
AGGCTACATACGCGGCCTCCATTCCACCTCCTGCGCGCCGTGTATGTGGGTGATGTAGCGACAGAGCGTGAACAAAAAGTCGGACAGGCGGTTGAGGTAAATGATGACAAGGGTTGGTACATTTTCCCCCGTCTCATGCATCCCCACACACAGCCGCTCCGCCCTGCGGCACACGCAGCGGGCCACATGGCACGACGACGATGCCAATTGCCCACCCGGCAGGATGAACGCCCGCATCTCGGGCAGTACCTCATTCATCTTGTCTATGTTGATTTCCAAATAAGTTACATCGGACTCCAAGAGGTCGGGCAGTTTCATTTTGACCTCCTTGTTGGGCTGGGTGGCCAAGATGGAGCCTACCGTAAACAGGCGGTCCTGTATCTCGCGTAGCCAAGCCGATATCTCGGCATTGTTGCACAAGTCGTTCACCACGCCGATGTGTGAATTCAGTTCGTCAACGGTGCCGTAACTTTCAATACGGATGTGGCTTTTGGCCACTCGGGCACCGCCAATGAGCCCGGTCTCGCCTGCATCGCCGGTTTTTGTATAGATTTTGAACATGGAAATCGAGAGTATGCGGCAAAAGTAAACGGTTTGGCCGGGATGCCGGAATAGCCCTATCGAGGGAGGCCCCAGATGCCGCGTTTTTTCCGATACATTTGCAAAAATCGCGCGCCTTGTCTGTACAGGTCTTATTGGTAACGCCGCCGTTTACCCAACTCAATACGCCATACCCGGCCACCTCCTACTTAAAGGGCTTCCTCAACACGAGGGGGATAACCTCTTTTCAGGCCGATTTGGGCATCGAGGTGTTTTTGGAGGTGTTTTCGCGAAATGGTTTGAAAGCGGTGTTCGACATTGCCCAAGGCAAGACGAACGATGCTTCTATGCCTACCGAAGTTCGGCGGATGCTGATACTCCGCGATACCTATATTGCAGTGGCAGGGCCGGTGGTGCGGTTTTTGCAAGGAAAGGACCCCACACTCGCCCACCGAATCGCTGCCGATGGTTTTTTGCCCCATGGATTGCGCTTTGCCCAGACTGCCGACATGGAAGGCGTTTTTGGCAAAATGGGCATTCAGGATAAAGCCAAGTATCGCGCCACGATGTTTTTGGAAGATGTGAACGACCTGATTCGTGATTGGGTGGACCCCTATTTTGGTTTTACCCGTTATGCCGAAAAGTTGGGTAGGTCGGCCGGCTGCTTCGATGAACTGTACAGCGCGCTTCAATCGGAGTTGACGTTTACCGACAACCTGTTGGTAGCCAATCTGCAACGGAAAATGGATGCTTATCGTCCGCAGCTATTGGCTCTTTCCGTGCCGTTTCCCGGCAACCTGTATGCCGCTTTGCGTTGCGCACAGTGGGTTAAGGCTCATGCGCCCGCCACCAAAGTAGCCTTAGGCGGCGGCTTCGCCAATACCGAATTGCGATCCCTAAGTGACAACCGACTGTTTGAAATCGTTGATTTTGTGTGCCTCGACGATGGTGAAGCCCCCTTGGAAACCCTCGTGCACCTATGCAACGGCTCGAGAACGGTGGCTGACCTGAAACGGACGTTCTATACCGATGGGCAAAATGCCGTTTACACCGATAATGCGGCATGTGGCGACTATCGCCCCGCAGATGCCGGTACGCCCGACTATAGCGATTTATTGCTGAACGACTACGTATCGGCCATTGAGGTGGTGAACCCCATGCATAGCCTATGGAGCGACGGACGGTGGAACAAGCTGACCATGGCTCATGGCTGCTACTGGGCAAAGTGCACCTTCTGCGACATCTCGTTGGACTACATCAAGACCTACTCCCCACTAACCGCAACAGCCATTTGCGACCGTATGGAGCAGGTGATGGCACAGACGGGCAATACCGGCTTTCACTTTGTGGACGAGGCCGCGCCACCTGCACTCATGAAGGCGGTGGCTATAGAGATTTTGCGGCGTGAAATGGTGGTGAGTTGGTGGACCAACATCCGTTTCGAAAAAAGCTTCACCCGCGACCTCTGCATGTTGCTCAAGGCATCGGGCTGCATTGCGGTCTCGGGTGGGCTCGAGGTGGCGAGCGATAGGCTGCTGGCACTCATCAACAAAGGCGTGACCGTGGCACAGGTAGCGGCTGTGAACAAGCACTTTACCGAAGCCGGCATCATGGTGCATGCCTACCTCATGTATGGTTTCCCCACGCAGACCGACCAAGAAACGATAGATGCATTGGAAGTGGTGCGGCAGATGGTGCAGGAGGGCATCATGCAGTCGGGCTATTGGCACTTGTTTACCATGACCGCACATAGCCCGGTGGGCTTGGCACCCGAGCAGTTTAAGGTGGCCGACGAGACGCCCGCCTTCGAAGGTTTTGCACGAAACGATTTGCTGCACAACGACCCTGCGGGTGCCGACCACGCCGCCTATGGTGAAGGCCTGCGTAAGGCTATGTTCAACTATATGCATGGCAACTGCTTGGATTTTCCGCTGCACAAGTGGTTCGATTTCAAAACCCCGAAAACCACCATCCCCCGCGACTACGTGGCTACACTCCTCCGCACCGAGGGCTTGCCCGTTTTGGGCGACCACATGCGCGTGGTGTGGACGGGTAGGGTGGGCGGTGCCGAAGTGGTGACCAAATCGAAGGGCGGCAATACGTGGTCTTCGTTGGTGCTCAACTTGATTGGCGAAGCCGGGATGACCACCATCAGGGTTGATAAGGACAAAGGGGAATGGCTCATTGGCGTTTTACGGGATTTGGAAGCCGGCAAGACCTACACGATCAAAGGCTTGCGCGAAAGCTTTGAAGCCGCAGGGCTGGACGACTTCGAACTGTTCTGGGAAAACAAACCCATTAACGGCCTGTGGAAGGCGGGACTGGTATGTGTGTGACACCGTAGGTTATTCGGCCGCGGTCCAAACCGTAGAGCGGCCTATGAACGAGAAACCGATGTATCCGCGCACATCCAAACTATTTCCATTTGCAGTGATGACGCAACTGTAAGTCTTGCCGTTCTTGGGGTCATAAATTTCCCCATCTTCATACTTGTTCTCCCCCGACTTTTTGAAATGTGTGAGGATGTTGAGCCCTACGATGGGGTTGTTCCGTTTCGATACATCGCTATTGTTGATGTCGGTTTTCGGTCGGCCATCCCTTAGGGGGTCGCGCAACCACACTATGGTGCCGTAATACAGCCCATCGGCATGACGGGCCACCTGTATTTTCGCGGTCCTTTCCTCATTGTACCACAGGCGTTCCAACGGGTCTTTCTGCGCCCAAAGGCGGGTGCAGCAGCACAGTAGCAGGAAAGTCGATAAAATTTTTGCCGTCTTCAAGTCTACTTTACGCTTGTCGGATTTAACGAATCAATTATCCTCAGTAATGGTTCCCACGCCCGACACGTCTCGCGTCACGGCGGGGTGGCCTTTATACTTTACGGCACCGGTGCCGCTTATTTCGGCCGTAAGTTGTTTCAGTGCGGTAACCTGTCCGAAGCCCGCTCCAGACACTGAGACCCTCACTGTGTTGCATTGCAGGGGGTAGGTTTTGAGCTTTCCGGCACCACTCACTTCATAGTCCGCAGTATCGGCGGTGCCGCCGTTCACTTCCACTTCGGCCGCACCGGAGATGTCGGTGTTGAAGTGTGCCACATTAAGGTTGTCTATTTTGGCGCAACATGCACCGCTGATGCTCAAGGTAAAGTGCGGCGCGGCCAAGGTGCCATGAATGGCGGCCTCCGAAGCACCGCTGAGCGACAAAGCCTCAAGGGTGGATGCCGACACGACCAGTGTAGTGCCGCTATTGCCGTCAATGGTCCATGTTTCCCCCAGGTCGCAGGTTACGTGTAGGGTGCTGTCCTTGACTTCGGTTTTAATGTGGGCCAAGATGTTGTCGTAGCCCGTGAGCCGATAGGAAGTTTCGGAACCGGGCTGCACCGTTACCGTTACTTTCATGGGCACCTCAACGCTGATGCGGGTAAAAAGTGCAGTTTGGGCAGCGGTGCCGTTTTGCGTTCCCTCGCCCCGGAGCACATTCACCCGGCACCCCCCGAAGAAGCAAATCGTCGATATCAGGCAGGCAACATAAACCAAACTTCTCATGGTAATGGATTTAGGCAGATTTGCGGTTGGCCTTCCACCAAACATAGCCAATACTCAGCATAAAGCCCAAGGGGAGGAAGGCCAAGTAAATGATTCCACCGTTGAGCCCGCGTGCGCCCTTGTAATCGAGCGATGCGGCGGTTTTGGAACATACGGCACAACCTTGCGCAAGCGCGGGTACTACCTTCAGCGAAGTGAGTGCGATGACGGATACAAGCTTTTTCACCACATAAAGTTAGGGACAAATTATGATGCGGAAAAAAGTTGGGGCGTATTTCTTGTGTATGTTCGACAAATTACCTCATGCCTCGCATCATGCGGCGCATGCGGCGGTCGGCACGGGCGTTTTGGAGGTCTATGACGGCCCAAATTGCAGCAGGAATCCAGCCTATGAGCGTACATTGAAGCAGGAGGCATAAGAGCCCCGTCAAAAGCCGGCCGCGCAGGAAGAACGACAACCAAGGAAACAAAATGGCTATAAGCGTCATACTGCGAATTTAAGGGATTTGGATTTTCCGACCGAAATTGAAGTCCGTTTTTTCGATATTCCCGTCCCTACAGGTCCGTCGATTTTCACTGGGGCTGATTGGCTTTGCGTGGCCAGTAAGAGGTAGTTGGGTTGCGCGTGCAGCCCAACCCTTACCTTCGGCCCCTTATCGGCCGAGGTTAACGATTGGCTAAGGCATTGAAGGAAATGCAACGGCAATCCGGATTATTGGCTATTTTTGGTTTTCTGTCAATTAATCGGGAGGCTGACGGAGCCCCAATGCGCGAGCATGGGGGGGGCAATGGTTTCCAAATGCTTTACTTATGTGTGGAATAGCCGGTTATCTGGGTAAAAATGTTGAACTCGGTTTGGATTTTGTAGGACGGGCAAAATCGCTGCTCCAACACCGGGGGCCGGATGATTTCGGTATCTATTCCGGCGAAGGCGTCGCCCTCCTGCACCGAAGGTTGTCTATCGTAGACCTCTCGCCCACCGGACACCAGCCCATGACTTCTTCTTGCGGTAGATATGTGATTGTGTTCAATGGGGAAATCTACAACCATATGGAACTCAGGGGACGGTACCTTTCCTCGCACCCCTTTCGCGGCCATTCCGATACCGAGACCATTGTGGAGCTCTTCCGCCTAAGGCAGGAAAAAATGCTCGATGAAATGGTGGGTATGTGGGCATTGATGATTTGGGATACCGAACGACAACAACTGTTCGTAAGTAGGGATAGGTATGGGCAAAAGCCGGTATATGTTCGAAATGTAAATAACGCATGGTTGATTGCGAGCGAAATGAAACCGCTGTTTGCCAACGGCGAACGGAGCCCGTACAACGCTACCGCCTTAGCCGAATATCTCGCGCTGGGCAACTATGGCCACTTGGGTACAGCCACTTTTTTTGGCAACGTAAGGCACTTCCCCCAAGGACATTATGCTTGGATTCATGCCGATGACAACGAATTGAAGACCACTTGTTACTGGATGCTGCCCAACGTAAAAGCCAAAGACAAAATCCCGTTCGATGCCGCCGCAAAAAAACGGCTGCACGACTTGGTTGTTGACGCGGTGCTGTCGCAAACCATGGCCGATGTGCCCATAGGTATCACACTGTCGGGCGGGATAGACTCGTCGATAGTTGCGGGTATTTTGGCCAGCTACTACGACAAGGATATCCACGTGTTCACCGCGCAAGCAAAGGACAACAAGTATGATGAATCCAAGTACGTGGATGCGGTAGTGGCTAAGTATAGCAGCAACCATATGATACTGCACCGCAAAAACCTGAATGAATTATCGGTGAAAAATGACCTTCCCAAATACATCGGTATCCAGGAAGAACCGTTTGGCGACCCGTCCATCATTGCACACGGTGGCTTGATGGATATGGCTGCCGAAGCGGGTATCAAAGTGATTTTGAACGGTCAAGGCGCCGATGAACTCTTTTTCGGATACAACAATATGGCGCAAGCCATCTTATTGCAGGAGTTGAAGTCATTGCAAATAGGTAAATTCTATGGCAACCTCAAGGCCATGAATCTTGGCAGCAAGTACTTGTTGCGCACCTTGCTCAGTGCCGTTATGCCCGGTATTGCCCATAATGCCCGATTGAAGTCGCGCCATGGCAAAAGGGAACATATTGCAGATGCCGTAACTAGGCGTGTTGACGATAGTACGGTGAAACTTTACCTGTACGATAACCTGTATGACGTTTGGGCGGAATCGGTATACGGTGTGCACCTGCCCCACTTGGTGCATTATGATGATAGGAATGGCATGGCGGTTAGCGTGGAGGGTCGCAGCCCGTTCCTTGACCACCGTCTCGCCGATTTTCTAGCCACCATCAGGCCCGAGGAGTCTTTGAGGAACGGCTTGAGGAAGTTCATGCTGCGCGAGTCGTGCAAGCAATATTTGCCCGATGCGATTTACAACCGTACCGATAAAATCGGCTTCTATACGCCGCTCATACTTGCACTTACCAATGATGCCGCCTGGGTTGCACCGTTGCTTAGACAATGCGACTTCATGAAGCCCGAGTTCATAGGAAGTATGCTGGGCCGGTTGGAAAGCAAGACGCTCGACACTCCGAGTGCGCTACAAATATGGCGCACCATCTCCGTCAAACTTTGGATGAACCAATTCCACGTAGAAGGTTGACCGGGGGCATTGAATCAGCCCGTAGAGGGTGGATAATGCAGGTATGCTATGCTTTTACGATGCGGATGACCGACTTGCAGTTGCCATCGGTACCCATAACCTTCAGGAGGTAAACGCCAAGTGGCAAGCCTACCAATGGGCATGTTTGCACCGATTCGCTTTGTGCAACCACGCCGAGTCCGGTAGCCGCACCGAGCACATTGTAGACCATAACGCGGTCGCCTGTCTTCAAACCGGCGATGTTGACATACTCGGAAGCCGGATTGGGGTAAAAGGTCAAGTTGGATGAACCTGAGACGTTTTTGATGCCCGACGTGCCCATGAACACTTTCCTGATGCGCTGGTTGTCGGCGTCGGCAATGTAAACGTTGCCCGAGGTATCCACTTTTACGCTTTGGGGAAAGTATAGATTGGCTCCAATGGCCAATCCATTGTCGCCACTGAAGCCGGGAGTGCCGTTCCCTGCAATGGTCGTAATGACACCGAAGGTGTCTACCATGCGGATGACATTGTTATTGCCATCGGCAATATAGAGGAACCTGTTTTTGTCTACAGCTATCCCGCGGGGACCATTCAATGTGGCCGACACTGCCGCGCCGCCATCTCCGGTGTAGCCGGGAATAGTATTGCCTACAACTGTGGTAATGACACCTGCGGTGTCCACTTTACGGATGACGTTGTTCTTGTAATCCGCAATATAAATGAAGTTGTATTTGTCGCAGGCCACATCCATCGGGGAGTCCAGCGAGGCATTTCTGGCATACCCGAAGTCACCGCCAAAGAAGGGCAAGCCGTCGCCGGCAAACGTATAGATGTGGCCGGTAACGTCTACCATGCGGATGCGGTGGTTATTCACGTCGGCAATGTAAAGGTTGCCGGTACGATCCATACACATGCCGCGTGGGTCGTTCAAGGTTGCCGCAACAGCCAAACTCGAGTCGCCGCTGAAGCCGGTGTATCCCCAACCCACTATGGTAGTGATGATGTTGGTGCCCGCAGCCACTTTACGCACCACGCCGAAGCTGTTGTCTGAAATATAGATGTTGCCTACACTGTCTGAAGCCACACCGTTGGGTTTGATTTCAGCACTGGGAGCCAATCCGTTATCGCCTGAGTAACCTGCAATACCGGTGCCTGCAAAGGTGCTGATATAGCCTGCCGTATTCACTTTACGTACCCGGAAATTATAAAAATCTGCAATGAATACGTTGCCGAAGGGGTCCACTGCAACTCCATTGGGTCCGTGCAGTAGTGCAGAATCTGCCAAACCACCATCACCACCATAATTTCCTGCCGCCGACGACCCGGCAATAGTGATGATTTCACGGTACTGGCCGAAACCGGTTGATGCAAAGGCAACTAGGGCTGTTATGAGGGTAAAACAACGCTTCATGACGAATATTTGGTCAAATATAACGTGAAATTTCTCCACCGGAAAAC
>CAIVHI010000015.1 GCA_903905685.1 uncultured Bacteroidota bacterium
AAGGCTGTAAGAACCCCTTGTCGGGCGTAAAGTTGTACGTTAGGAACGACTTCTACAATTACACCGTCACGGTAAACATCAGGGATGCGGCGCATCCTACCCAAGCACTCAACAACGTCATTGTTACCGTGAGTGGAGACGACGCGGCGAACATCTATGCACGCGACGGGACCCAAAAATTCACGGCGGTAAACGGCAGCATCGATTTCTCGGTGATTCCTACGGCAATGCCTACGGACCAAAAGCCCATTTCGTTCATCGTGAATATCAGTGGTGCAGCAGGAACCAGCTACATACCTGTGTCGAAAGTTGTAACCATCACGCCAAGCCAAACCAATCAACGTTTCACCTTGAGGATGATAAACGCTGCGGGTGGAAATGTAGGCGGAATTGGCGTTGGTAGTCGTTCCATCAATATGACCGGTGGTGGGCTATCCAAGCCCGGTTATTCGGGCTCTCGCACTACCGGTGGTGCCAGCGATAGCTTGCTCGATATGTACAACTTGGCTATTTACTTGCCACAAGGTGCATCATTCTACTATTATACGTCCCCTTCAGGGCAAGTTACCGGAACAAAACCAAGCATAATGACCCATGATTCTACTTTGGCCATGGGCTTGAATCCCGTACTTTACAGGCCGGTTACCGGGTATTATCAAGAAGAAGCGGCCTATATCCCTTCAACTTACACTAAGACTCAATATACAGGTGGCTCCATTACGATGTACTACCTGTATCGTGAAAGTGGTACGCCACCGGCCAGCATCTATACCTTCTCTGGAGCCACGAACACGGTCAATCTTCTCGACGGTACCACGGGGGTTGCGGAAAACAGCCTACTGTTTGAGTCTGCACTCGATACCAGCATACTTGCCGTTTACTTCGTGGGTACTGTAAATGGTCAGTCGGTTTGTTTGAGCCCCTATCCCAATAGTAATCCCGATTCCGACTGGTTTTTCAGTTACCGCATTCCGCCGGGTTCGGTTAATCCCAATACCGGAGTGGAGTATGCAGCCGGCGATCAAATTGAAGCGGGTATCGACTATCAGATTGGGTCATATCCCATTGTTGCGCCTGGGCAAACATTTTTGGCATCAATGTTGGGTACAATACATAAGACAGTGAGGCAAGCCGCTGATGGCACCCTGCGCGTAGAGTGTCAATCGAACGATGTTGGCATGTATCAAAAGGGTACAGTTACTTCGTATTCGTTCAATATCGATGCAACTGTGGATACGAATTATGTTCCAGACCCTGAAAACGTATTTGCGAATGCGAACATCAGTTTTTCTATAGGCTCGGACAGCTATAGTTTCGATCAGGTTATTGCAGCCAACGAAAGCGTCAATGTTTCCGGCTCATTGTGTTCATCAGGTCCGGTGACATCGCCGGCAGGTGTCGTCAATGTATATTATTGGGATTCCTTGGTAAAAACGGCTCCACTCTCCAAAGGTGTGAACACCGTGTTTTCAGGGCCCTACATCACCGGCAATACCTATTTCCCGGTTACTTCACGTTTCTATTACACCTTCCAATGTTCTGCAAGCGGTACTCCCCGTATCGTGGAGCCGAGTTTCAATGGTACTCTTCACGGTTATTCGGGTGGTAAGCCGGCGCAAGCCAATTGCAACATCGTGAGCGGTTACTGGAAAACGCGTGGTTTCAAGGTGGGATATGCTACCGGCGACAGTATCTACGGTAATGCCTGTGGAAACATATTCAGTATTGCCCCCGTAGTGGTGCAACCTTGGAACTATGGCCGTATAGAAAACGACAACATCTGTAAATGTTATTTCCACTTTTAATGTTACTTTACTGTGCCGCAAAGGGATGACCTCCCTTTGCGGCATTTTTTTTTACCTATGCCGTTGCGATCGTTCGAATTCAAGCTTCCTGCAAACAGTCTGATGCCCGCCCCGGGTAGGCTGTTGGTGGCACAACCCTTCCTCTTCGAACCCGTTTTTGCCCGTACCGTAATTTATATTTGCGAGCATGGAGAAAACGGCACAGTGGGGTACGTCCTGAACCACCCGCTGCCCTCAGGAACGTTGGATTTGTTTCCGGGCTGGACGGACTGCGACGTGCCGGTGTTTCACGGTGGCCCCGTGGGCGAGGAAAGGATACATATACTTCATAGGCTGCCCGAACTTGGCGGCGATGAGATAGTCGAGGGCCTTTTTTTGGGTGGTATGTTTTCGCAACTCGAAAGCGCATTGAAAAGCGGAGACGTAAATACGGCTGACTTCAGACTTTTATTGGGGTACTCCGGCTGGTCGGAAGGACAACTTGAACGGGAGATTGAGGAAAAATCTTGGTACGTTGTAGATGGCGGTGCGGCAATGGTTTTCGACCTGCCTTCAGCCGACCTTTGGAAGACCGCAGTGGCAATGCTTGGCCGTAAGTGTGCTTTTTTCAACAATGTACCTATCGACCCCCTTTTCAATTAGTGTTTTAAAATTTCCTTTGCTATTGGTTCCCTATTTTTACAAAGTGTTGAAACGTTACCGTTTTTTTGCCGCTTTCGCCCTGTTGCTTACGGTCGTACTTCCCGCATGTAAGGAAGAGACTCCCGAAGAAAGGATGATGCGCATGGGTATCGGGTACTTCTCCATCAACCAATACCTTTATGATCAGTTCAAGAATTATGATGGTCGCCCTATAACCATACTCAAGACCATCAAGCTGAAAGACAAAGAAGATACAGTGTATACCAATTCCGAGAAATTTGATTGGACCGAGGTGCTCGACGTGCTTAAGGAGACCGATATCAGCGATAAAGATTTGCTTGGACATTATAAGTACCGCCAGTATGTTGACGATGCCACCAAGACTATCAATTTCTATTATGATGCACAGGATGATTACTTGTTGACCAGACAGTTGCTGATAGTGGCCGACGAATTTACCTACCACATCAGGAGCATCTATATAGAGACTATCGAGCACTCCATGGTATTTGGCGACAAGAAGCAGTTCATTTTCTATGTGCCTTTAAAACATTTGCAGATTCAGGAGACCAAAGCGCCTGTTTTTGGGCAAAAAACCAGGAAGGTCGCGTCTTATTACTTCTCTCATTGAGTGGATTGTAACACGGCCCCGGTGTTTCGACGATCATGACTAAGGAGCAATTTTCAGCAATCAGTCCGTCCCTGCCACATCAGCCGGGATGTTACAAATATTATGATGCTGTAAACCAACTACTCTATGTTGGCAAGGCGAAAGACCTCAAGAAGCGCATCAGTTCCTACTTCGTCAAGAATCACGACAATTACAAGACCAAGAAACTGGTCACCCAAATTAACTCCATAGATTTCACGGTAACCGATACCGAGCACGATGCCTTCTTATTGGAGAATTCACTGATCAAGCATTTCCAGCCGCCTTACAACATCAGTCTCAAAGACGATAAGACATATCCCTATATCGTCATCAAAAAGGAGCCGTTTCCCCGTGTTTTCTTTACCCGGCGCGTCATCCGCGACGGGTCGGAATATTTGGGCCCTTTTACCGGCTTGGGCCGCGTGAAGGAGCTCATGGATATGATTAAGCAGAGTATCCCGCTGCGGACGTGCAGCCTCAACCTAACACCTGCCAATATCGCCAAGGGTAAATTCAAAGTGTGCTTGGAATACCACATCGGCAATTGCAAGGGGCCTTGCGCCGGATTTCAATCGGAGGCGGAGTATAAAGAAGACTTGAATTATGTGCGGCACGTGCTCAAGGGGAATTTGGGTGAGTTGTTTAAAGGGCTTCGGAAGGAAATGGATGCCTATGCCGCCAACCTACAATTTGAAAAAGCGCAGCTGGTCAAAAAGAAAATGGAGTTTTTGCAGGGCTACGAAAGCAAGTCAGTGGTGGTGAATCCCCGCCTCGAAAACTTGGATGTGGTCTGCATTATAGAGGACCAGAAGAATTACTACGTGAACTACATGATGATCAGCAAGGGTAGCGTGCTACATTCCAAGACTTTGTTGATCCAGAAAAAGTTGGACGAGCTCCAAGAAGACATCCTTGCATTGGCTGCCGACAACCTTAGGACGGTGTTTCAAAGCAATGCCGAGGAGATGGTGGTGCCTATGGAGATACCGGTATCGGATAAAAGTTTGAAGGTGACCGTACCTAAGGCCGGCGACAAAAAGCAATTGCTGGAACTTGCCGAGAAAAACGCCCGCGTGTTTGCTGAGGAAATCAAGCGGCGAGACACCCTAGTGATGGAACAAGCCACCGAAGAACAAACCACGGAAGTGCTTGTTGCACTCCAAAAGGGGCTCCATATGCAGGTGCTTCCCGACCACATTGAGTGTTTCGACAACTCCAATTTCCAAGGTGCATTCCCGGTTG
>CAIVHI010000016.1 GCA_903905685.1 uncultured Bacteroidota bacterium
CAATCCGGCGAGCGACTTGATGCGTGCCCAAATGTTGCTCGCGGATGGCTTTCCCGACAGTGCCACTGCCATCTACAGCGGAATCCCCAACAACTACACACTAGATAGTCTGCAAAACGTATGGTTCGGCACGGATGGTGCGCAACTGTTTCAAGTGTACAAAACCATTTTGGCACCCATCGCAGCAAGTAAGGCGGCCGACACCGCCCATGGTGTTGCCGATACCACCTATGCCTACACCGGCTATGCCGCTCCGAGTTACCGGTTGGATTCCGCATCCGACGCCATCCTGCTGAACCTCGTGGCCAATTCGGGCGGTTGGGTGAAGAACGCCGCCGAAAACCTGCTGTCGGTATACGACACGGCCAATTGGTACAATGCCTACGAAAACTACCCGGACACCATCTTCTTCCCTACTGACACCATCAACGTCAGCTTCCCCAAAGGTGTGCTTGCCGTAACCGAAATTACGCAAGGTCCACAGCAAAGCTCACAGGACAACACCTGCCAATATGCCGAAATGGTGGTGGCCAACTGCGGCGCGGATACTTCAAGCCACGTGGATGTTTCGGGCTGGATACTTGACGACAACTCGGGCAACTTCGATACGGCAGGGTGCTCCGATGCCTATGGCGTCACTCGGGGCCATTATAGGCTGGCCTACAACAACATATGGCAGTTTACACCGGTGGGCAGCATCATCGTGGTCTACAATGCCGACAACGACTGCTATAATCTCCCCACCTCCTTCACCTACGACAGCGTGAACGGGATTTACTGGATACCCGTTTCCTCAAAAGTGCCTGACGGCTACGTTCTGCAACGTTACAATGGCAGGGAAAACGCCTCGGCCTGCACCTATTGCAGCGATACCGGCACCAATGTGTATACCGATGCTTCATCTTGGGACGCGACCATCAACCTCTACGACAAAAACGATGCGTTTCAGGTGCGTTGCCCGGGTTGTACCGCCTCCAACACTGCAACCCCGTCCTTCTACCAAGGCGTGGGCTACTATACTACAGATTCAAGTGGGTTTGCATCAATAGAGCCCGTTTCAGGCGTTTCGCTTGGGGGGCCGGTATTGCAGACCAACGTACAGCAACGCAAAATCGTATTTGTGGGCTCTACGGCCTCAGATTTCGGCTCCCTCCAAGAATGGCAGTTGTCGTCCGCCGACCCCGGCGGTTCCCAGCCGTCAACGTTGGGCGTCATTCCTGCGGCATTGCTCAGCAACATCCTTTCACATAGCCTCAACCTGCCCTGCTGCGCCACAGGCACAGACAGCGGCGGCCGAAGGGGCGTGGTGACCAAAAATGGGGTGTCCGCATCCACCCCCATCACGGTCTACCCCAATCCCGCCCACTCCGTGCTCTACTTCACGTTCCCCCAAGGCAGCGCGGGCATAGTGCTCTCCGACATCACGGGCCGCAAAGTGGCCGAGGTTCAGGTGGCGAACACGGGCACCTATGGGCTGCCCGTTGGCGGGCTACAACCTGGGGTGTACCTCTACGAAATCACCACGCCCACCCAAACGCTGCGCGGCAAGGTGGTGGTGGAGTAAAGCGCCCCTGCCAAAGTTTTGAAGAGGCTGCCATCAGGCGGCCTCTTCCCTTTTCCGGCAATCGCTAAAGCGGCCTTTTCTCCCCCTCACGTCCCAAAAACGGCCACTGGTGCCGCTTTCGGTGGGACGAAGAAACATATGTACGACTTTGGCAATACAAGAACGGCTTTGTACTGAATATAAACGCGTTAGTAACACGAAAATATTCTTTTGCACAGGTTATCCACATTTTTCACGTGGTTTTTAAGACATTCTGTTAAATTTCAATAAAAAAGCCCCTAAAAGTCGGGATTGGGCGGCTTTCCACACCCCTGTTAATAGCCCGGTGGATAAAGAAAGGACACTTCCAAAAGTGGGAATTTGGGTAGTTTGGTGTTATTTTGTGTCATTAAATCGCCAAAAACACCCCGAAACCACGAAAATGCTTGACCTCACCGGAGAATATGACATCTCGGTCGACACAAAGGGTCGGATTTTACTCCCGACCGCTTTGCGTAAACAGTTCCTCGAAGGAACCGGTGACAGGTTTGTGCTCAATCGCGGCTTCGACAACTGCCTCAACGTTTTCCCGATGGAGACTTGGGCCATTGAAAAGGCAAAAATAAACGAATTGGACCCCTATGACGAAGACGCCCGCAAATTCAAACGCCTGTTTCTGAACGGAGCCACCATCGTGGAGGTGGACAGCGCAGACAGGCTCTTGATACCCAAGCAACTGCAAGAGCACGCCAACATCAAGAAAGATGCCAAAATAGTATTGAGCGGAGACCGTATGGAACTGTGGGATGAATCTACCTACTACGCCTTCATCAACGACAACATCGCCGATTTCAGCAATCTGGCCAAGAAAACAATGTCCAAAAAAGGTCAACAAACCCAACCCTAACCGAAGCCCCATGACAGCCCCCACTTTTTACCACCAACCGGTGCTCCTGCACGAAGCAGTAGCAGGCTTGGCCATCAAGCCTGGGGGAACCTATGTGGATGCCACCTTTGGCGGCGGCGGCCATAGTAGGGAGATATTGAGCCAAATGGACAAAAACGGCCGCCTCATCGCCTTCGACCAAGATGAAGACGCTTGGCGCAACCAGCCCGATGATAGCCGACTGATACCCGTGAAAGAGAACTTCAGGTATATGCGCCGCTTTTTGCGCCTGTATGGCATTGCCGAAGTGGATGGCATCCTCGCCGACCTTGGCGTAAGTTCCTTCCAGTTCGACACCGCAGAGCGCGGCTTCTCCATCCGTTTCGACGGCCCTATGGATGCCCGCATGGATCGCCGCTCCGAGGTCACAGCCGCCTCGGTGGTCATGACTTATCCCGAGGCCGACCTGCACCAGATATTCGAGCAGTATGGCGAAGTGCGCAACTCCAAGCAATTGGCCAAGCACATCGTGTCTCACCGCAAAGTATTGCAGGCCGACACCATAGAGACGTTCAAAGCCATGATTGCCCCCGTCATCAAGGGCAACCCCATGCGCTACCTCGCACAGGTGTTTCAAGCCCTGCGCATAGAAACCAACGATGAGTTTGGAGCCTTGAAGGAGCTGCTGCAACAGGCAGCCACCAGCCTCAAGCCCGGCGGCCGGCTGTGCGTCATCACCTTCCACTCCCTCGAAGACCGCATCGTGAAACAGTTTATGAAGCGGGGCACCTGGGCCTACGAAGCCGACTCCCCGCCACCACTGAAGATGCTGACCCCCAAACCGGTAGCACCGTCCGACGCGGAAATCAAAAGAAACCCCAGAGCAGGAAGCGCCTTATTGAGAATAGCGGAAAAAATATAAAGCAAACAGAAGTGGCCACCGAAGACATCAAACAAGAACAACAACTCACCCCGGCGCAGCAGGTCAAGAAAGACTGGCGGCTGCTGGCAGAGAAGCTGTCGTACAAGGCGATTGTGAACAACATCCCTTTTATGATATTTCTCGCGTTGCTCTGTGTGGCCTACATCAGCAACAGTCACCGCTCCATCGAGATGCAGCGCGAGCTTAACGCTCAAAATGCGGTGCTGAACGAACTGCGGTGGAAATACCTGGATACGAAATCGCAACTGATGTATGTAAAGACCGAATCGCAAGTGATGCGCAATGCCGAAAAACTCGGTCTACGCCCATCGCTGCTGCCGGCCTATAAAGTTTCCATCGACTCCCTAAAACGCACCAATACAAGAACCGAAAACTGATGAAAAACGTACGTACCGACATACGGCTCAGGGTGTATATCGCCTTCACCTGTATCTGCCTTTTTGGGGCTGCGATACTGGGAAAGGCGGCCTATATCGTATACAAGGAGGGGCCGGGGTTGCGTGCGAAGGAACAAGTGATGCAAACCCGGCCAGACACGATAGCTGCCGAACGCGGCAACATCTACACCGAAGACGGCGTGTTGCTCAGCACCTCCATCCCCGAATTTGAAGTGCGTGTAGACTTTACTGCAATCGATTCGGCATTGTTCAATAAAAAGATAGACACCCTCTGCCTTTGCCTTTCGAGCCTATTCAAAGACAAACCGGCAGCCGACTACAAGGAAGAGTTCGTGCGGGCCTACAACGAGGAAAACGGCTACTACCTGCTAGGCCGCAACCTGAAATTCTACCAATACCAAGCCCTGCGCAACTTCCCGATATTCGAAAAGGGCAAGAACAGGGGCGGCTTCATCACCGTGCTTCGCGAGAAGAGGGAATTGCCCTACAACGCCTTGGCTATGCGCACAATAGGCATTTTCCGCGACAGCAATAAGACGGGACTGGAAAAGCAATACGATTCCGTGTTGAAGGGCGAGAACGGCTACCGCATGTTGCGCAAGTCTACCGGCAGCATCTGGATACCAATAGATGGCACCGAGAAAGACCCCCAAAACGGCAAAGACATCATCACCACCCTCGACATCAACATTCAAGACGTTGCAGAACATGCATTGCGCAGTGTGTTGGAAAAATACGAATGCCGCTATGGCACCTGCATCGTTATGGAGGTGAAAACCGGCAAAATACGGTCGCTCGTCAACTTGGGTGCCCAGCCCGACGGCTCCTATGCCGAAGACCTGAACTACGCCCTCAGCCCCACCGAGCCGGGCTCCACCTTCAAGCTGGTCACGCTGATGTCGCTGCTGATGGACAAGAAAATCAATGTGGACCAGATAGTGGATCCCGAGGGCGGCAAAATCAGGTTCGGCAACCGCATCATGAAAGATTCGCACCTTGGTTTGGGCGCCATGCCCATTTGGAAAGCCTATGCCGAATCGAGCAATGCGGCTTTCGCGAAACTGGCTTGGAACTATTATAGAGACAATCCACGCCGCTTTACCGACCACATCAAGCAACTGGGCCTGAGCCGCTACACCGGCATAGACCTGCCGGGCGAACGCCACACCGTGCTCACCACGCCCGACAGCAGCAAGCTGTGGAGCGCCACGAGCCTGCCCTGGCTTGCCACAGGCTATGGCGTGCAAATAACGCCCATGCATACCTGCATGCTGTACAACGGCTTGGCCAACAACGGACGCATGATGAAACCCTACCTCGTGAGCGAAGTGAAGGAATACGGCAAAACCGTCAAAACCTTCACCCCATCGGTTGTGGCAGAAAACTACTTGGACTCCGGCAGCATTGCGCAACTCTTCAAGTGTGTGCGTGCCGTGGTTACTGAGGGCACAGCCAAGGGCATACAGTCGCCATTCTATACTATGGCCGGCAAAACCGGCACCGCCAAGGTTGCCGACGGTGTCATCAAGTATTCCTCAGACGTTTATCAGGGTTCTTTTGTAGGCTTCCTGCCTGCAGATGCTCCTCAGTACACCATATGCGTCGTCATCCGCACCAAGGCCCACTCCAAGGCCTATTACGGTGGCGCAATTGCGGCTCCGGTGTTCAGGATGGTGGCCGACAAGATATTTTCCACCGAGATGGGCTCTTGGGAGGCTCCGCTCGACAGCTTCGCCAAGACCGGCAGCAACATACTGCCCGCCAAGCTGGCTACCGCCCGCAGCTACCAAGTGCTGCTGGGCGCCATCCGCAAGCACACCGTCACGCCGTCCGACTTCATGAACGTCATGAGCCAGCTCAGCACCGACTCTTCGAAACATTTTGCCGTAGTGCCTGCCAAAATCTTTAAAAACCTGGTGCCCGACGTGAAAGGCATGGGGCTTAAAGATGCAGTATACATGTTGGAAAGCGGCGGCATGCAAGTGCAAGTCACCGGTACCGGCCGCGTTACCGGACAATCGTTGGAACCCGGCACCGTAATCACCAAAGGTCAAACCATAACCATACAACTAGGCTGATGCAACCCCTGAACCACATATTGCGCCATATAGCGACCACGGGCATTGTAGGGAATGCCGAGGTGGAGGTATCGGGCATTGCCACCGACTCTCGCCGCGTAGCCTCGCGAGGTTGTTTCATTGCCGTGCGCGGCACCCTCACCGATGGACACGACTATATTCACCAAGCGATAGTTGGCGGTGCAACGGCAGTAATCTGCGAAACGTTGCCCGAGGCCCTTCAAGGCTCGGTAACCTACGTCACCGTTGCCGATACAGCAGCGGCTTGCGGGCACATTGCTGCGGCATACTACGGTTTCCCATCCAAGGGCATGAGAGTGGTGGGCGTTACCGGCACCAATGGCAAGACCACCACTGCAACATTGCTCTACAAGCTGTTCGAGAAACTTGGCCACTACACCGGGCTGATATCTACTGTAGACAACAGGATTCACGACCGCATTTCTCCATCCACCCACACCACTCCCGACCCTATTACCCTACAGGCGCTCCTTCGGGAAATGGCCGATGCCGGATGCACCCATGTGTTCATGGAGGTGAGCAGCCATGCCATCCACCAGCACCGCATCAACGGCATCCACTTTACGGGCGGCATATTCACCAACATCACCCACGACCACCTCGACTACCACAAGACCTTCGAAGAATATATCAGGGTAAAAAAGTGCTTTTTCGACGACCTGTCGAAAAACGCCTTCGCCCTCACCAATGCCGACGACCGTCGCGGCATGGTCATGCTACAAAACACGCAGGCACAACGTGTGACCTACAGCCTGAAAGCACCGGCTCTGATTAAGGGCAAGGTGCTGGAAAACAACCTGTCGGGGCTCGTCATGACGGTGGGCAGCCATGAAGCACACTTCCGGTTGATTGGCATCTTCAATGCCTACAATCTGCTGGCCGTTTATGGTGCAGCAACCCTGCTAGGCGAAGACGAGCTGGAAGTATTGGCGGTTATGAGCGGCCTCACGGGTGCCGAGGGCCGATTTGAAACCATCAGCTCCACTACAGGCCAAATTTTAGGAATCGTTGACTATGCCCATACCCCCGATGCGCTCCTAAATGTATTGGCCACCATCAATAAGTTGCGCAATACGGGCGGCCGCCTCATCACCATCGTAGGGTGTGGCGGCGACCGCGACCGCTCCAAGAGGCCCATCATGGCCGAAGCAGCGTGCGAGCATAGCGACCAAACCATACTCACCACCGACAACCCCCGCAGCGAAGACCCCGAAGCCATCCTCGACGAAATGGAAACCGGCCTCGATGCCGTGCACAAACGCAGGAGCCTGAGGATAACCGACCGCAAAGAAGCCATTAAAACCGCATGCATACTTGCCCAGCCCGGCGACATCATATTGGTTGCCGGCAAGGGTCATGAAAAATATCAAGAAGTCAAAGGGGTGAAGCACCACTTTGATGATTGTGAAGAACTTAAAAAAGCATTCGAACTCCTGAACAAATAAGGCCCCATGTTATACTACCTGTTCACATATCTGCGCGACCAGTTCCACCTCATGGGGGCAGGGGTGTTCAATTACATCACCTTCCGTGCTGCCATGGCCATCATATTGTCGCTGGTCATCAGCATGGTCATGGGCAAGCGCCTCATCGATTTCCTGCGCCGCCGGCAGATAGGCGAAACCATCCGCGAATTGGGCTTGCAGGGCGAGAATCAAAAGAAGGGCACTCCCACCATGGGCGGCCTCATCATCATCGCTGCCATCATGATACCCACGCTGTTGTTTGCGAGGATCCTGAATGTCTACATCGTCCTGATGCTGGTGTCCACCCTTTGGCTCGGAATTGTAGGCTTCCTCGACGACTACATCAAAGTTTTCAAGAAAAACAAAGAAGGGCTTGCCGGCAGGTTCAAGATTTTGGGGCAAATAGGGCTGGGCATTATCGTTGGCATCACCCTTTATTACAACAACCACGTCATCATCAGTCGCGAAGTCACCCCCGGTCAGTCGGGCATACACTATGCGTCTGAGACACAGGAGTCGGGAGTGAACACCCGGAAGGATGAGAACGGCAAGGAGCATATGTATGTGAACGTGCGCACCGCCACCACCACCATCCCCTTTGTGAAGTCGCACGAGTGGAACTATGCAAAGATAGCCAGCGTGTTCGGCGATAAATATCTGGAATACACCACACCCATCATCTATGTATTGTTCGTCATCTTCATCATTGTGGCGGTATCCAACGGTGCCAACATTACCGATGGTATCGATGGCTTGGCCACCGGCGTCTCGGCCATCATTGGCGTGTGCCTTTGGGTGTTCGCCTACCTCAGCGGCAACTATGTGTTTGCCGGATACCTAAATATTATGGATATCCCCAACTTGGGTGAGTTGTCCATTTTCATTGGTGCGTTCATTGGGGCCTGCGTGGGCTTCCTATGGTACAATGCCTACCCCGCCCAAGTATTTATGGGCGATACCGGCAGCCTCGCGCTCGGCGGCATCATTGCATCGTTGGCCATCATCGTGCGCAAAGAGTTGCTGATACCCATAACCTGCGGCATTTTCTTGGTAGAGAACCTGTCGGTGATGATACAGGTGAGCTATTTCAAGCGCACTAAAAAGAAATACGGCCAAGGCCGCAGGATATTCCTGATGGCGCCGCTGCACCACCACTTTCAGAAAAAAGGCTACCATGAAGCCAAAATCGTAACCCGCTTTTGGATTGTCGGCATCATGTTGGCCATATTGAGCATCGTAACCTTAAAACTGCAATAATGCAAACGCAAAACATCAAAAGACTGGTAGTTGTTGGTGCCGCAGAGAGCGGTGTTGGCGCGGCTGTGCTTGGCGCAAGGCGCGGGTGGGATGTGTTTGTTACCGACTTCGGCAGCATTGCGCCCCGATTCAAGGCCGTGCTCGATGCAGAAGGTATTGCTTACGAAGAAAACGGCCACACCCTCGATGCCATCCTGAATGCCGACTGCATGGTGAAGAGCCCCGGCATCCCCGAAAAGGCACCGGTAATGAAGGCCGTGCGTGCTGCGGGTATCGAGGTGTGCAGCGAAATCGAGTTTGGGTTCCGCTATAAAGGCGACTCCAAAATACTGGCCATTACCGGTAGCAACGGCAAGAGCACCACCACCAAACTGCTCTACGAAACCCTGTTGCTAGACGGTTATGACGTGGCCCTGGTGGGCAACATCGGCTACAGCTTTGCGAAAAAGATAGCCGAGCAACCGGCGCAATGGTATGTTATGGAAGTGAGCAGCTTCCAGCTCGACGACATCCACACCTTCAGGCCCGATGTGGCGGTGCTGCTCAACATTACGCCCGACCATCTGGACCGATACGACTACGACTTCAACAACTACATCCGCTCCAAGTTCAACATAACCAGGAACCAAACGGCGGACGACTACTTTGTACTTAACGGGGATGACCCGGTGATCAAGGCATACTTAACCAACCATTCTACACACGCAACTAAATTATTTTTCACCATGGAGGAACAACTGGGCACCGCAGACGGAGGATCAATAAACAACGGACATCTATTCATCAGTTTCGACGGCAGGACGGACGACCTGTCCATCAACGACTTGTCGCTACGCGGCAAGCACAACCAATACAATTGTATGGCGGCAGGCATCTCGGCACTCATCGCGAAGGTGAGGAAGGAGAAAATCAGGGAGAGTTTTTCGGGATTCAATGGCTTGGAGCATAGGCTCGAGCACGTGGCAACCGTCAAGGGCGTTGAGTTCATCAACGACAGCAAGGCCACCAACGTCAATTCCTTGTGGTATGCCTTGGAGTGTATGGAGAAACCCGTAGTACTCATCATGGGCGGCCAAGACAAGGGCAACAACTACAACGAAATAATGGACCTCGTGAAAGAGAAAGTGAAGGCAATAGTATGCATGGGGGTTAACAACGGCCCGATTCACGCCGCTTTCGAGAACGACATTAGAACCATAGTGGATACAGCGAGTGCGAAAGATGCGGTGCATGCCGCCTACGCGTTTGCCGACAAGGGCGACGTTGTGCTGCTGTCGCCTGCTTGCGCCAGCTTCGATCTCTTCACCAACTACGAAGACCGGGGCAAGCAGTTCAAACAGGCCGTGAAGAACCTTTAAAACAAATTTTTTATGAAACAGTTGCTTGCGCAAGTAAAGGGAGACAAGATGATATGGGGGGTAGTATTACTACTGTCCCTGCTCAGCCTGCTCGTGGTCTATTCGTCCACGTGCTCCTTGGCCTACCGTATGGCCAAGAGCTCCAACTACTATCTGATTAAGCAGCTCGTAGTACTGGGTTTCGGCTTGGTGATTACGTATTTCGTCCACAAAGTCAACTATACCCAGTTTGCCAAAGTGGCGGTAATCGCCTACTTCATCAGTCTGCCGCTATTGATTTTTACACTTTTCTTCGGGGCCAAAATCAACCACGGTGCCCGATGGATACCCATACCGATCCTTGGCATTACGTTCCAAAGTTCCGACTTGGCCAAATTGGCGCTGTTCATGTTCCTCGCGCGTCAACTCAGCCTGAAGCAAAACGACATCAAAGATTTGAAGACCGGCTTCCTACCCGTCCTCATACCGGTTTTTACGACTTGCCTGTTCATTGCCCCCGAAAATCTCTCTACTGCCCTCATGTTGGGGCTCACCTGCACCATCCTATTCTTTATTGGGCGGGTGCGGATGAGGCACCTCCTGTTGCTTGCGGTGTTGGGTATATTTTTTGTCACCACCCTGTTTGTGGTTTCAAAGGTCACGGGCTTTGGCAGGGCAAGTATTTGGGAGGCCCGCATGAAGGACTATTTAGGGAACAAGCCGGCCGGTGGAAAACATAAAGACGTGTACCAGGTGGAACAGGCCAAGATTGCTATTGCCAATGGCGGCCTTCTGGGCCTTGGCCCCGGCAACAGCCGTCAGCGCAACAATCTGCCTGAAGCCTTCTCCGACTTCATCTATGCCATCATCATCGAAGAATACGGGCTGTTGGGCGGTGGTATAATCATCATCCTCTACCTCGTCCTACTCTGGCAAAGCATCACCATTTTCAGACGGTGCCCCCGTGCATTTGGCGCTTTTTTGGCGGTGGGATTGAGCATAACGTTGGTTTTTCAAGCCATGCTCAACATGGCTGTGAACGTCCACCTTGTGCCGGTAACCGGGCTTACGCTACCCTTGGTCAGTATGGGTGGTTCCTCCATCTGGTTCAACAGTGTGGCTATTGGCATCATATTGAGTGTGAGCAGGTATGTAGACGAAATGGAGGGTGAACAGCAGGCATCGCCAAAGGCCAAAGCAGTGCCGAAGCCCCAACCCACCGTACCCGCCGAAAGCAAAATATTTGTAGAAACACCGAAGCCCGAAAAAATGGGCAATAGGCTCAAAAACAGCGAAAACAACATTCAGCCTACTCTATAACTACCATCAACATGAGTGAAATGCGTATCATAATTGCAGGCGGCGGCACCGGGGGGCACATCTTCCCGGCAGTAGCCATTGCGCGCGCGTTGCAGACCCTGCAACCCGGCACGCAACTGCTATTTGTGGGCGCAATGGGCAAAATGGAGATGGAGAAGGTGCCACAGGAAGGTTTCGAAATAGTAGGTCTCGACATTGCGGGCTTCAACCGCAGCAACATCTTCGCCAATGTTTCGTTGCCGTATAAGTTGCTGATGACGAATATCAAGGCGCGAGACATCATTAAAAAATTCAAGCCCACTGCCGTTGTCGGCGTAGGGGGTTATGCCAGTTTCCCCGTGGTGAGGGCGGCAGCGGCCATGGGCATCCCCACCATCATTCAAGAACAAAATTCGTTTGCCGGCAAGAGCAACAAGATTTTGGGCCGTACTGCGGCAGCCATCTGCGTTGCCTACTCCGGAATGGAGCGATTCTTCCCTAAAGCCAAAATAACGTTCACCGGCAACCCCGTGCGCAGAAGCATCGTGGAGGGCATCATTGCCCCCGATACCGCAAAACAGGCCATGGGCTTGCAACGGGGGGTGCCCACCGTCTTGATTACGGGTGGCAGCTTGGGCGCAAAATCGGTGAACGAAGCCATTGCCGCCCGTATAGACCAATTGATGGCCGGCAACGTTCAGCTATTGTGGCAAACCGGCAAGCCCTTCCATGCAGCGGCACTGCAAATTGCTGCCCAATATCCCGGCCGCTTGGTAGTGCTCGACTTCATCCGTGCCATGGAGACTGCATACAGTGCTGCCGACGTGGTAGTATCTAGAAGCGGGGCCCTGGCGATAGCCGAATTGTGCATTGCAGGCAAACCTGTTGTATTTGTGCCTTATCCCTATGCCGCAGAAGACCATCAAACCTCCAATGCGCTGGCATTGACGGAGAAAGGAGCCGCAGTTATCGTGAAAAACGCCGACGCCGCTACACACCTCATACCTGCGGTGCTGGACCTTCTGGAGAACCCGGACAAGCGGAACATTATG
>CAIVHI010000017.1 GCA_903905685.1 uncultured Bacteroidota bacterium
CCCTTGGTCTCCCCCATACCCCTTCAACGACAGCAGTGTAGGCTGCGGCACTTGTGCAAGAACAGCAAGCGGCAGGAGGTACAGTAAAGCAAAAAGCAACCTTTTCATGTTCTTTTGTTGTTTCTCCATATAAAGTTAGGGAATTATTCGAAATGCAAATCCGTGCGATAAATTTTCCTCCATTTTTTTTCTGGGGCACTACTCCACCACCAGCCTGGTCATGCTGCCGGAACCGGCAAGCAAATAACCGCTATCGGCACCGGTATCGGCCCAAACACAGCTCACATAGCCCATGGTTTGCCCTGACAAACTGTCCGGACCTACCGTACGCCAGTTTCCTTGAAACCCTGTCGTTGTGCAACCACCGGCAAGTCGGTCTACCGCCGCATCATGAACGTAATGGTGGTATTTCGTGAACATGTTGCCGCCGCTTGAATCGTTCGCAGTCACCCTGGGAGTCCAAAAAGAATTGAAAAACTTGAACCTATCTTGGTATCCACCTTCCGATGTATCTGCCGGCGGTAGTGCTGCCAAAATGGTGTCTGCCACTTGCTCCAAGGTGATGTTGGGGAGTGAAACATTGATGGTTTGGGCAAAGGCCTTGCAACTCATCAAGAAAACGATTATGCCAATTAGACAAGATGCGCGTTTCATAAAAGTTAATTTTTTGAAAATTTACTATAAATAACATTAAATTCGCCGTAAATAAATTTTACAATGTAAATACCTGGCGGAAAACCGGATGTACATATTTCGATGTAATCATCCGCAACATTAGAATAGAATTCCGTCCCATCGAGAGCATATATGGCGAAGTTTCCTTTTGCCGGCAGATGCATTCGGATATAGTCGTGTGCGGGGTTCGGAAAAAGCGTCAGGTCTTTATTTTCAAAAACGACATTCGCAACCCCAACCGGAAAGTAATCGACATAGGCAAGGAAAGCGCAATCATAGCCGGAAGCGGGCAAGGTGCCTAAATTGCTACCCTCAGTAAATCCATTTGATGGGGTCATACCGGAAACGGCATATCCATTTCGTAGGGGTATTGCGGAAGCGGAAAAGTCAAAGGTCCAACCGGAACCGCCGAAAATTTTATACCCGGCCGAATCGCCATTCAAATCGAAGGCGTAAACGCACAAATTCTGCTGCCCTATTGTTCCAGGGCAGTTCCAACCATATGCCAAATACCCGTACGGCGCACTGCAAATGCTTGTTCCAAATGTTTCACCATAGTTGTTTCCCCTACATTGAGACCACAACAGCGTCCCGTCCCTATTTGTTTTCGTTACCCACATGTCGCCCCCCACTCCGTAATTTCCCGTCACCATATAATCGTTCGACGCGGACATGCCGACCATGACGATGCTGCTATCCCTTTCGTCCCAAATTGCCTGTAAGGCGCAATCCACCCCGCTGCCCCCGTAGCTACTGTCCCACAACACGGCCCCCGTCGTGTCCAGCCTGAAAATATATGCATCCGTTTCCGTATTTATGCCTGGGTGCCAAAACGTGTCTTGGCAATCGTAGTCCCTTGAGTAGGAACTGCCGACGATAAAGTATCCCCCATCCGCACTAAGGACGGTCCCGGTACTTTCATCCCCCGTACCGCCATAGTCGTTACTCCACTGTTTATTGCCCAAGCTGTCCGTTTTTACGACAAACCAGTCAAGCGAGAAATTGTCTCCAAAATGGAACGGTACGTCGCCGCCCGCGCCGGTGCTGGTACCCAATAATATGAACCCACCATCCGGAGTAATTGCAATGGAGCCAGGCTGTTCAAAAAAAGGGCCGCCGAAACAACGTTGCCACAGAAAATTACCGGCGGCGTCTATTTTGAAGAGCCACAAATCTCCACCGCCATGATCGCCTGGGATAAGCGTATCGTCAGAATTTGTATTGCCCAAAATTGCATAGCCGCCATCGGGCGTCTGGACCGCCCCGCATCCCAAACCGATGGTGTTTCCACCGCATCCAAACTGCCGAACCCAAACGAAATGCAGATTGCTGTCCAGTTTGGCGACCAATGAACCTGTGACGGACCCGGAATCATAAGGAATATTCCCGCTGTTGCTACATTTAGTATACCCTATGAACAAAAGCCCTCCATCGTTGGTCGGCAGACTAAAATAGCACGCAGTAGAACCATAATCCAACGAGTCGCATCCAATAAACAGCGTACTGTCTATCACCAGCGATTGCGGCCTTGCAGGGAACCCCGCAGCCAATAAACCCAAAACCGTCAATATCCGCCGCAGCAACCTTTTCATGTTCTTTTGTTGTTTCTCCAATTAAAGTTAGGGAATTATTCGAAATGCAAATCCCTGCCATATATTTTCCTCCAATTTTTTTTTGTGGGGCACTACTCCACCACCAGCCTGGTCATGCTGCCGGTACCGGCACCGTTTTGGGTCTCCACCACATAAACCCCACGGCCCCAACCCGCTGTGGAAATTGCCACCCTGCCCATGAACGCCACCCGCGCCACCACCCTGCCGAGCATGCTCGTAATGGTTGCTACCGTCAGGCCGGGTACTGTTGTGGTGATGGAGAAGTTGGAGTTGGTAGGGTTGGCAAAAAATCGTCAGAGCATCCTTCAAGGAGAGGTACCTCGCGCCCTTAAATTGAACTTGCGGCAACCCGCATGAAAAATCAAAGAACGGATGCCGCGCCAAGTTCCCATAACCTGATTTTGGATTGTGCAGCCTACCCGGCCCATGAAACCCCGGAACGACCGGCGAGGGATTTCAGCTACACAACTACAGCTGATGAGCCTTCTGCACAAAATTCCTTGTCCCGACCATTACACCCCCCGCGCCAGGCCACATGCCCGAAATGGCAGCGTTTTGGAAACGAATGCCTTACGGATGCCGTAACATTAAATTCGGCAGGCATGTATTTTCGGTCCTTTTGTGCCCTATTTTTACACGGAAATTTGATTCAACTCAACTTTAGTGATTATGAAAAAGGTGTTAGCGGCAGTGCTTCTGCTGGTATTAGGAGTCATCGGCAGTACCGATGTAGTTAAGGCCCTGGTTGTGCCCACCGCGCTTTGTGCGGGTGCAACGGCATCGCTCACCGACACAGCGGCGATAGGCGTTTGGAGTTCGGGGAACATGGCCGTTGCAACGGTTGGAACCGACGGGGTAGTGACCGGCGTGAGCAGTGGCAGCGTCATCATCACCTACACGTTGGACACGACCGTCGTGCTGTTTCCGCTCACCATAGACACCCCACTTTCACCCGTACTCGTGGTCGATTCGTTGCTGTGCGCGGGCGATTCCGTTTGGGTATTGGGTAGTCCCGCAGGCGGGAGCTGGCTGTCGAAAGATATGGGCGTGGCTATTTTTACTGCCTACGGCATGACGGCCATATCGGCGGGGACGGATTCTGTGTTTTATACCGCAACCAACGCCTGTGGCACCTATAGTGCCGAGCATGTAGTGACGGTAAATGCGTCACCCGAAAGCATCACCCTACCCTCGGCAGTGTGCTGGGGAGATACCGTTTTGGGAACGGATGCCGTGCCCGGCGGCACTTGGAGCACAGCCTATGGATATGCGGTTACAGCGGGCACCAACGGTTTTGTTGGCGTGGCACCGGGTGTGGAGACCGTCACGTATACGTTACCCGGTGGGTGCTTTACCACAAGCCAACTCACGGTTGCCCGCCCTGCATCGGCAATAGCCGGAGACACATCGGTATGCACCCACAGCATTGTCGAGCTGTCCGACTCCTCGTTGACGGGGGTATGGTCATCTTCAGACGTTTCCATTTTGAGGGTTGTTGCGGGCTATGTATTAGGCGTGACTCCGGGTACCGCCACCATATCTTACAACGATACCAATGTCTGCGGCACCTATGCCGAGACCTTCCATGTGACCGTATTGCCCACGCCTCCGGCTATAATGGTGGCCGACATCCTGTGCATGGGCGCCACCTATTTGGCCACCGACGACTCCACCGGAGGCCTGTGGTCATCTGCCCACGGAGTGGTGGATGTGGATGCGACGGGCGAAGTGATTCCTGTTACCATAGGCACCGACCTGATACGCTATACCACGCCCAATGGCTGCTCGATCACCAAAAACGTCACCGTGTCGGCCGTGCCATCCGCCATCGTCGGCGACACCATTGCTTGCTTGGGAGTTCCCGCCACCCTCGCAGATACCCTCGCCGATGGAATTTGGTCCATCACCGCCGGCACCGCCGCTTACCTGACGAGTAGTATTTCCACGACGATCCTTACGGGTACCGATACCGGTACGGTAAACATAGCGTATACCAATGCCTGCGGCCATGCAACGTTTACGGTAGCCGTGCGCACCTCACCTACCGCAGGTACCATCACGGGTGCCACATCGGTATGTCAAGGCGCCTCCATCTCGTTACACGACTCGGTTGCCGGAGGTATTTGGGAAACCCGGTTTGATTCCGTTGCGACCATTGGTGCCACGGGCATTGTTTTTGGTGCATCGGGCGGCATCACCCTGGTGGTTTACCGGGTTGCCAATAGCTGCGGTTCAGACTCCGCCTATACCCTCGTTACCGTTAATCCCAAACCCTTGGCCGGCACCATAGTTGGGCCCGACACAGTGTGCATATTTGCCTCGCTGGTATTGACGGACACGACAGCTACCCATGCCACGGGGTCGGTATGGGGTGTTACCAATTCGCGGTTGTCCATCATATCGGAGGGCACCTTTTATGGTGCCGCGCCGGGCTTCGATACGGTGTATTATAAAGTAACCAATACCTGCGGAATGGATTCGGCCTCAAAACCCGTATTTATCAAGATGTACCCCATAGTGGCAGCAGTTACAGGCACGCCGGTATTCTGCGCGGGCAGTACGGTTACCTTTTCAGATGCCACTCCGGGTGGCACGTGGTCGGTTTCCGACCCCAGCCCACTTTTAATCTCAGGCGGCATTGCGACCGCCATAAACGGTGGTTTGGATACGGTACTGTATTCCGTCACCAATTCTTGCGCCACGGTATCGTCGAAATTCCCGGTAACCATCAATCCACTACCCATGCCGGGCATTATCACCTTTCCGGACAGCGTTTGCCCGGGCATTGCCACCGTATTGGTCGAATCGGGCACAGGTGGCACCTGGAGCGACTTCAACGGGAAAATCGCGATATCGGCCGATACCGCGACAGGATTGACGCCGGGTTTGGATACCTTGTACTACACGGTGTCTAACATTTGCGGAACCGAAATAGCTTCCAAATACGTATGGGTGAAGACGCAGGCACATGCGGCGGCCTTGACGGGTATAGACAGCGTTTGCTTGGGGCATTCCACGACGCTTTCAGATTCGGTAACGGGTGGCATGTGGTTGGTTTCCAACCATAGCGCGACGGTAACCGGCGGGATTGTAACCGGCACTGCAGCAGGATACGACACCGTCCATTATGTGGTTTCAGGTTGCGGCACCGACACCGTCTCGATGGTCATCGAAACACTCACCACGCCCGTTGTAGCCAACATTACCGGAAGCGACTCCATATGCATCGAAAGCTCGGTAGTCCTATCTGACCTCACACCCGACGGCACTTGGACGGTAGGCGGCACCGCAGTCTCGCTTTCAGGAACCACCATTACGGGGCAAACTGTTGGTACCGATACCGTGCACTACACCGTTTCGAATGTATGCGGTTCGACCCGTAAAAATTTGGTGGTTACCGTGTTGGCAGCGCCAAGTCCATCCATCAGCTTGTCTTCGATATCAAATGCCTTGTGTGTTGGCCATGAACTTGCTGCTACCGGTAGTCCGGTGGGCGGCACGTGGTCGCTTACAAATAGTGTGATGAACGTGGCGGGAGGCATTGTAGCCGCAGCCACCTTCGGCACCGACACCCTGATTTATACGGTTGCCAACATTTGCGCCACAGTGCAAACAACGATTGCAATTACCGCCGACACCGTTTTGGCACCCTATATTTCCGGGCGCGACTATGTATGTGTAGGGGCGGCCGACACTATCAATGCATTTCCGGCCGGAGGCACTTGGAACATCACGAACTCGAACGCATCAATATCGGACGGCATCCTGCATGGCTCAACCGGCGGGTTGGACACCGTGTATTATGCAGTCGCCAATGCCTGTGGACTCGTCCAAACCGCGTTTGCGGTGGCGGTCTTTACGAAAGACCAATGCGACTCCATCAACGGGGTTCAAGTTGTACTAGATTACATTGAGGGCATTAGCCTCTATCCGAATCCGGCCAAAGACTATGTCGTTGCCGAAGGCATCATGTTCGGAACCGACAACCTCGAGGTAAAATTCATCGACCTCCAAGGCCATTTGGTGGTATCGGGTACGGCTGTAGTGAATACCGGGGGACATTTCAAGTATGAAATCGACCTCCCCAAGAACATCGCCAATGGCGTCTATATGTTGACGATAGGCAGTGGCAACCGCAGGCAGACATTCCCTATTTCGGTGCAACATTGAGTATTGCCGAGATTGCACAACACCGCAGCGGCGGGCCCAATGGAGCCCGCCGCTGCTGTGTTGTTTTACGTTCCATTTGTGGCCATCAACGGCTATAGGTGGTTCCCAAATCCGTAGTCGCGCTCCACCTTGCACACGCGCACCTTGTATTGCAGGTACCACTTTTCGCGCCCACCCTGCTGCGCAATGCGGTGGTCGGTTTGGCGTTTCCATTCCAAAATACTTGCCTCAGACTCCCAGTAAGACACCGTAATGCCTACGCCGTCTCTGGCACTCTCCATGCCCAGAAAGCTGGGAATGCCTGCCACCAGCTCGTCCATGAGTGCTGCGGTTGCCGCATAGCCGTCATCTCCCGGCGTGCGGAGGGAGGTAAAAATGACCGCATAGTAGGGCGGGCGGGGCGTTTGGGCTATCATAATCCCTACTTTTTTGCAATGGTAAACTGCTTGATGAACGTGGTTCCACCGCCAACGGCTCTCAAACAGTAGTTGCCGGGAGCCAACAAGTCAACATCTATGGCGTAATGGCCGCCGCCTACCGCCACCGCCTGACAGGCAATTGTGCGACCCAAGACATCCACGATTGCTGCTTGGGACAAAGCTCCATCCATACATACGACATTCAGCATGGCATGTGCGGGGTTGGGGTATAGCGAAATCTCGCTGTGGCTCTTAACGATATTGGAAGTTTGGAGCGGGAGGTCGCTGTAGTTGGCGAGAAAAACGTTCACATAAGTTCCACCGGCACCCGGTATGTAGATGATGGTGGTGTCGAAAACCTCTGCCGCTTCAAAAATACCGGTGATGTAGACATCTCCTTCATGGATACCCACAGCTATCCCATAGGGTTGCGCTAGTCCGTTGCCAGCCGCAATGCACCATTGTAGGTGTCCCGCTGTATCCATCTTGGCCATGTATGCCTGCATTCCACCGGAGGCCGAAGGCATTGTTACCCCATCCAAGGTCATGGTGGTGCAATCAAAATAGCCGGTTGCATAGACGCAGCCGGAAGTATCGGTGGCAAGACCGGTAACCATACTGTACGAATCATTGCCACACTTGGCCCAACGCGGGTGGCCCGTGCTGTCGTAAGCCGCCAAGAACATGTTCAAGCCGCCATAAGTATGCAGTACTGTGGTATCGAAGGTCAAAGTTGCGGCGTTGAAATACCCGGCAATAAAGGCACTTCCGTATTTATTAACCGCAAGGGCATTAGGCTGTACGACGGCCGAATCGCCCGCGGCCCGTGCCCAAAGCACGTGGCCGGCACTGTCGTATTTCGCAAGGTATATCCCGGACCCTGCGGCGGTGGATAGGGTATCTGCACCCAGCACCAAGGTAGGGCTGTTGAAGATGCCGCCGACGAAAACATCGCCCTTCGAATCGGTAGCGACGCAATAACCTTCTACCAGATATCCACTGTCGCTTGCGGCTTTTGCCCACAAAACGTGCCCAGCCGAGTCGTATTTTACCAAATAAGAATTGACGGTACCAAACATGGGGGTGGTCAAAATTATAGAGTCGAAAACCTCGGTGGGGCTGGTGTAGAAACCGGTTTCATAAATATTGCC
>CAIVHI010000018.1 GCA_903905685.1 uncultured Bacteroidota bacterium
TCCTATACCTACAATCTGATTGCCGCCGTGCCTACGGCGCCCTCATCAGGATTCGCATACAGCTATGCCAATATCGGAAACGTGACCAATCGTGGTGAGGAAATAGCTTTCCGCGCCGCACCGGTCTCCACCAAGTGGGGCTTCCGTTGGGAGTTGTTCGGTAACTACATGCACAATGTGAACAATGTTGTATCCCTTGCCAACAATCAGTCTTATGTGGCACTCGGTGGTGCCGACGGCATTCAAACCGTTGCCACTGTGGGCCATGCACTGGGTACTTTTTATGGTAGCGACATCGCCTATTGGCAAAACCCCAAAGACGGTTCTTGGCACGCCATCGTAGATCCCAATACAGGTTTGCCTGTTGCCACTACCAAAGGGGTGTTCAAGGGTTCTTATCAACCTAAGTTTATTGCTTCTTGGGGAACTACCTTTACTTGGGCAGGTTTGAAGCTCAACGTTGTTTTCTCAACCAAACAAGGCGGTCAATACTACAGCCACAACAAGATGTTGGAGGACGTGAACGGTACCGCACAGGAAACCACTATCAACAACCGCAATGCACTGGTGTGGGCCAATTCGGTAAACCAAATAGGCAGTACCAACAATTTTGTTGCCAACACTACGAAATACCTTCCTTATGATTATTTCGTGAACGAAATAGGTGGCAAAGTGCTTCCTGCACAAGGCTTGGTTGATGCCAGCTACATCAAATTGCAGGAAATATCGCTTACCTACAGGATTCCCCGCAAATTCTATAACAAGAGCCCATTTGGTGCGCTGGAAGCCGGCCTGTATGGCAACAACCTGTTCATCTGGACGCCTAAGAGCAATCACTATGACGACCCCGAGGTAGCTACCGCAGGTTTCACCGGCAACAACTTGGGTATCAATTACTCGGCTGCTCCATCGGTTAAAAATTACGGTTTCTTCGTTAAAGTGACTTTCTAAATTTGTTGACAACAGTTTCTTATGTTAAAGAATAATAAGACAATACTTGCGCTGGTAACCTTGCTGTCGTTGGGAGTGGCATCTTGCAAAAAGCAGCTCGATGTCAATACCAATCCCAATGTTTCACAAACGGCAACGGCCAAGTTGCTTCTGCCTGCGGCAGAGCTGTATGTGGCTTCAGGGGTGGGCGTAGACCTCCAAGTTTGCGGTGCGTTTTGGTCGCAACACTGGACGCAAAGCCCCAATGCCAATTCCTATACCGCAATAGACCAGTACGCCCCAAGTACCGATTTCTACAACACGTCGTGGAGCAACCTCTACTCGGCATGCGAAAACCTGTATCAGCTCCAAAACATTGCCGATTCGCAATATCTTAGTCAGTATGAAGCCATCGCGCTTTTGTTGCAGGCTTATACCTTCGAAGCCATTACCGATGCTTGGGGCGATGTGCCATTCTCCAAAGCGTTGAAAGGCGAATACGTGAGTGGCCACATCGTGAGTCCGAAGTACGATTCGCAAAAGACGGTTTATGTAGGCATCTTGAAATATATCGATTCTGCCCTCAAAATCATCAATCCGGGTGCTACGGTAGTTCCGGGAAATGAAGACCTGATTTATCAAGGCAACATGACCAAGTGGAGGAAATTTGCATATACCCTCAAATTGCGCACCATTATGCGGATGAGCCTGATAGACCCTGTTGACGCACAAGCCGATATAGCTGCACTCTACAATACAGCCAACGTGCAGTTCTTGGGTATGGGCGACGATGCAGCCATCAAGTATGGTTATTCCACATCAAACGGCAATCCTCTTTATGCTGAGCAGATGGGCATCGGAAAACAAAATTTTGCTGCAAGTGCAACCATTATAGACAGTATGGCGGCCAACTACGACAGCCTCCGCATGCGGGTGTTCTTTGAGCCGGCCTCATTGGGTAGCTACATGGGCATTACCCAAGGGGCTTACAATGTACCTGCGGCCGCGTTCTCCATCCCGAATGTGTATGTAGGTGGCGATGTCGCGAGCACTGCATCGGCCAGTGCACCTGTAAATTTGATGACGAGCTACGAGAGCTTGTTCCTACAGGCTGAAGTAGCGGCGCGCGGTTGGGCAACTACTACAACCTCTGATGCAACCTTGTTCTACGATGCCATCCAAGCCAACTTCAATTACTACAGCAGCCAAATCAATGCAACCTCGGGTGTGACCGGTGCTACGGCCTATGCGGACTACATCACGGCAGCGGGTTCCGCCACGAATTACCCCATTGGTGGTACCTTGAAACAGAAATTGCGTTGCATTATGTTGCAAAAATGGTATGCAATGTGCGGTAACCAAAGCTTCGAGTCTTGGACCGAACTTCGCCGTACCGGGTTGGATTCCATCTTGACCCCGTCGGTAACCAGTGCCATAGGTGCAACACTTCCCAAACGGTGCCTGTACCCAACGTTGGAGATGACAAGCAATTCCCTGTTCCCCGGTTTGCAGGGCATCACGACCAAAGTATGGTGGGATTTATATTGATATTCAAGTAAAACATCAGAATTATAATGAAAAAAATACTTTTATTTGCTGTTTTGGCATCCGTTGCGGCGGTCTCCTGCAAAAAGAACGACAACACTTCGTCGGTAGCTTACTCTCCGTCTTATCCGGTCGTGACTATCACTTCCGATACGTTCTTTACTATTTTGCAACAAACCGCGTTGCCTTCAACCATTACGGCTTCGGCATACGATACGTTCTATAAGAAGAATTTGGATTCTGCCGTGGTGATAGATTACAGTGCCGTGGATATCACTACTCCGGGGTTATACCTTGTTACGGCTTCCGCTAAGAACCAGATGGGCTATACCGGTCGTGCCTATGCCTACGTTTCCGTAGTGTCCAGCCTCTCCGGCCTGTTCAATTTTACGGGCCGTTATATGCAGCAAACCAATGGCGATACCGTTTTCGTCAGTTCTAAATTGGATCACAATGGCAATATCATCCCCGGTTTCTACTCCGTCAACAACGTTGCCGGTGTGCATACCTCCTCAGACTCCGTAGGCTATATTGTACCCGCATTCTTTGCGCAGTTGTCAAACACTCAAATTGTAATGCCTTCCCAATGGTCTAAGTTGGGTACCATCAGTGGCTTGAATGCTTCGTGTATCGTTGCATCCGCCGATACTGCATTCGAATATATCGTCAACAATAAAGATTTTGGAGGCTCTACAAGGGTTTTCAAAAGGTTCTAAAATACCAACCGCTTATTTGTGACCGGCACATACATTTAATGTAGTGCCGGTTGCTTTTAAGGGGGTAAGGCACGGGGGCGGTTTTTAACAATTTTTGTATCCCGTACAGTTTATATTTGCGCACTAAGTTTTTCTATGATAAAATATTCGTCATTATTAGTGGTATTCATGGCTTTGTTGTCTACAGCCACATTCGCACAACGTGGTATGCGCGGTGGCTCCGGAATGAAGCAACAAACACAGCCTTACTACAAAGACAGTACGGACGAAGATTTGAGGAAGAAAGTAGCACCCCCGGTGTCCATGAAGCCGGCGCGCGATTTTGTAATGCTGGCTGTCACTTACAATCAGTGGGTGACCAAGCCCGATACGGTAAAAACTCGCGGCTTCAATTATGGCTTTAGTGGTTTCCTGTGTTATGATTTTCCAATCAAAACCTCCAATTTCAGTTTTGCGACCGGGTTGGGGGTAAATGTTGTGGCCATGTACCTGAACCAACAACAAATTGTACTCAACGATACATCTTCGGTTACCGGCACTCAAGCCCGTTTTATTTCCGATACCGCACACTTTACGCGTTACAAATTTGTGACCACCTACCTACAGGCTCCGTTTGAATTGCGGTATTTCGCCAATAAGAACAATCGCAACAAGGGCTTCAAGGCAGCTTTGGGTCTGCAAATCGGTACTTTGATGGGTGCCCACACCAAGGGTGTCACGTCGGCATCCGGAACCGAGGTCAAGGAGAAATTGGATTCCAAGCGTTATCTCAGTCCTTGGCAGTTTTCCGCAACTGCACGTATAGGTTGGGGTAATTTGTCATTGTTTGCCAGCTATAATCTATCTACGCTCTATAAGGAAAACGAAGGTCCGGCCATTACGCCCGCTTCGGTAGGTATCTGTGTCACCGGCCTTTAGTTCGCCCTACATCAATACCGAAATGGTACCGGACGCGTAGCAGGTATTGGGAAATTCTTACACCTTAAAAGATGGACGCAGTCGTTTACTACCTAACACTTCCGTTTGTCTACTTGGTCTCGTTGTTGCCCTTCCGGTTATTGTACCTGTTGTCCGATTTCCTTTTCCTCATTTTATATCGTGTCCTCGGTTATCGCCGTAAGGTGGTATTGAGTAATCTAAGGGGCTCCTTCCCCAATAAACCCGATGCTGAGATAGACCGGCTGTGCAGGGACTTCTACTCGTTTTTTTGCGATTTGCTGTTGGAGACGTTGAAGACGCTCACCATGTCGAGGTCTGAAATGGAACGACGGTGCAAGCTCACGTCCGACGCGCGCCAATTGTTCGATAATTATGCTGCCGGGAATAAGAGTGTCATCATCGTGCTCGGGCACCTTGGCAATTGGGAGTGGGGTGGTGCCGCTTTCAGCCTTCAATGCCAACAGCAACTTTATGTGATTTATCATCCGTTGTCGAACAAATATTTTGATGGGCTTATCTATAGGATGCGCACGCGATTCGGCACGGGGTTGATACCCATGAAGGAGGCGTTCAGGGAGATGGTGAAAAGGCGGTCGGAACTTACCGCTACGGCATTTATTGCGGATCAAACCCCCTTCCCTGAGAACGCCTTTTGGGTGCGGTTCCTAAATCGCGACACACCGGTGTTTAAGGGTACCGAATTGATTTCCAAAAAGATGGCTCGGCCGGTTGTTTATGTTTTCGTGAAGCGGGTGAAGAGGGGCTTTTATGAACTTGGAGCCGAAACCCTATCTGAGCGTCCCGACCTAACACCGGAAGGTGAAATCACTGCGCTTCATACAGCTAAGCTTGAGCAACATATCCACACCGTTCCCGAAACCTGGTTGTGGTCCCACAAACGTTGGAAATACAAAAAACCTAGTCCTACCGTAGGTTAAGTTTCAGAAACCTGGATGCGCACGCGTGCAAATATCGAAAATTGTGTAACTTGGAATCCGAAAGTTGATTCAGGATTTTCTTGATGATGTTTGTGATTGACTATTCGTTGATTAATAAAAGCTGATTTCATGAATTTGTACGTTGGCAACCTCAATCCCGATACTACGGTGAATCATTTAAGGGATGCGTTTGGCGAGTTTGGTACGGTGGTCGGAGCAAAAATCATTAGGGACCCACTAACCGGAATGCCGAAAGGTTTCGGTTTCGTGGAGATGGCCGATCAGACCGCAGGTATTGATGCAATCGATAATTTGGATGCGGCCTATTTGTGTGGCAACATCATCTCGGTTAAGGAAGCAAAATCTGACAAGGGCAAGAAGCCGACGCCAAAACCCGGATTCAATAGGGTATTCCGTCCCAACGACTCGTCAGGAAATACCCATTCCGCCCAAGAATAGGTACCCCCGGGTTTTTGGGTATCTTTATTTTCCGCAGTATTGCTTGAGGTAGTCCTTTGCCGAAGGGTTCTTCATTTTTTCTGCAATCGTGAAGTCGGTACATGCACTGTCTTTTTGCCCCAAGTAGTGGTAGCAAAGGCCGCGATAAATGAAGGCTTCAGAATAGGTGGGGTCTAGAGTCAAGGCATAATTAAGGTCCGCCAATGCAGCTCTGTATTTCTTTGCAGCAGCAAAAGCCGAGCTGCGGTTGATGTAACCCATAAGGTATTGTGGAGCGAGTTTGATTTCTGAATTGAAATCTTCAACAGCCCCATCATAGTCGGCCATGCGGAACTTGCAGGAGCCCCGCATGCTATACAGCATAAAGAAGTCGGGCCGCACGGTTATGGCGTCCGTAAATGCCGTTACGGCTTCTTTGAGGTTACCCTTTGAATATTCCATCCTTCCCTTGGCCATCAGTGCAGCAAAAAAATCCTTCTTGCATGATGCCGCTTTTTTCATATCCTTCATTGCCCCACGTTCGTCTCCCCCGACTTCCGAAATGCCTGCGCGATTGTAGTACGCGAGTGCAAAGCCTGGGTTGAGGACTATGGCGTGGGTAAAGTTTTTGTACGATTCTTTGAAGTCGCCGTCCAGTTCCTGTACGCTCGCCAATTCGTAATAGGCTTTCCAGTTATTGGAGTCGCATTTTATGGCAGCCTGGAATTCCGTTTTCGAGCTGTCGTAATTTTCGGAAAATAGTAGGGCGGTTCCCTTATTGAAATGGGCTTCACTTTCAGAGGGGGCATTTTTGTTTGACGAACCGCACGCGGCGCATATCAAAAGTGCTGCTGCGAA
>CAIVHI010000019.1 GCA_903905685.1 uncultured Bacteroidota bacterium
CACAAGCCACTTGCATAGAACTATCCACCAAACCTAGTTACAGAGAGGCAACATTTCTACTAGAGAAAAAGCTATAAGTTGGAATGTTTGTAGCAATAGCCGAAAAGGCGGTTTCTATTTCTACGGAACTCAATACAGCATGGGCTTCCGGCGATGTGAAGAGAAAAGAACAGCTACAAAAACAACTGTTTCCCGAAGGAATTGTGTACGACCTGAAAAACAACACATTTCGAACCGATCGGGTAAATGTGATTTTTATGCTTATGGCGCAACTGGCAAATAATACAGGGGCAAAAGAAAAGGGACAAACAAATGCTTTAGCATTTGTTTGTCCCTTTCTGCGGACCGGAAGTTCTAAAATTATTTAATGTGTTTTGGTTCCTTTTTACGGCTTTACATGCCCAGCAAGCATTTCAGCATAGTCGCTTGTTCGTTCGCATACACTCGCATGCGTTGGCGGGCATAGCAAACCGCCACCTTTACGCCGGCTACTATTCCCAACAAACTTCCCTTTTATATTAACTTTCTTTTTTTTGGAATAAGGCAATAGCAAACCCCACTCCAAATAACAAGGTAATTGCAGCCGCAAAATATGGTAGGTAAGTTTTCGTTACGACTTTCGAAATATGCAATGACCTTGCTTTTCTCCACTTGCATACATACAACAACGCAATCTTGACCAGAATGATACTTTCCTGCGAAAAATGTGGCTACTTTTTTACTCAATGTCCAACTATACCTAAATAATTGAGCATCATATTCTAATACTGACATTCCTCTGTATATTGTCAAAATCTCAGGTAGGCTGTTGAAATATGTTTTTGCCCGTTTGGACATTAAGTAATGCCTTTCAGGTCGCTTACTTTTAAATATATTGAATGCACTTTCTGGCAAGAAATGTACTTTGAGATTGTACATCACATAGTTTCGGGATATAAACTGCCAATACTCCATGTCGGACATTTTCTTTGCAAAATGCTTCACGATCAAAGGAAAATACTCAGGGCCCAACCACAACTTATTATAATCTTGTTGGTCAATGTTATTTAATAGAAAATCTATTACATAGAGATTTCTCTGGGCAAAGTGGTAGGTAGTTTCTGTTTCATGTAGCCTCTCTGTTTCAAGGATCAAATCTTTAATCATTCTGCCAACCGGAGAACTTTTATGCCTTCGCATACCAACAAAAATATCTTTTAACTGACTGAATGTTATTACTTTTTCGTAATCTTAATTTCGTATAGTAATACTTAGTTCATTAGGCATAATTGTACTTAATTTTTTGCGAAAGTATTAATTCAAATAAAATATCGCCGAAACGCTTGCTATTATTCTCTTCCCATCCGGTCTCGAACCTAACATTACTTTTCCAAAGCAAAATATTCATAGATGAGCTTAAATTTTTGCTTCAAAAGGTTCGATAATGGCACTGTCGTGTCTACCAAAGAGGGAACATGCAATTCAAATTGCAGTTCCCTCTTTTCTTTTGCCCCTAAAACCCTTGCTAAGCCTGCAATGTAGTGGAATGCTTCATTTACCTTTGGGGTTCGACACTGGTCTTTTTTTCGATTGTAGTATATTCCTTCAGGAAAGACCATATACTGAAGCTCTTTTCTGTCGTTGTAATCGGCGGAAGCCCATTCTGGAGCGAGTTTCGAGGATGTTCTAAAGGCAGTGTCTATGTATAAATCAAGGTTCGACACCCTACTTCCGAATTTTGCCCGTTCCGCTGAATTCCGTTTTGCAATACCTTTGATATAGCATATTCATATAAACCTTCAAAAAATGCATAGTCAATCATTGAAAATTTTTACTGTTTCAGCATTGCTTTTGGCTTTGCTTGGGTGCGCCGACAATTACCGAGTAGTTCAAAGTAAGTCCCGGCGTGCCAATGAGGCCAATGCAAAACAGCCGACATATAGCGGTATCCAAATCGCCATCCAACCGTTTGATGATTTTCCGGTTGAAAGGGCCGAAGCCGTTCTTAACGGGTTGAAATCCGTATATGGCAATACCGTCTTGCTTTTTCCCACGGCATTGCCCCGGAAAGCCTATTACCCCGCTAGAAACCGGTATCGCGCAGACACCATCATAGATTGGCTATCCGAACTGGCCAATGGCAATCAAGTCATTGTTGGCATGACCACCAAAGACATCAGCGCATCAAAAGGCGAGTACGCCGATTGGGGGATAATGGGACTCGGCCAGTGTCCTGGCAATTCCTGTGTAGTGTCAAGTTTCAGGTTAAAAAACCTTTGCGATAGCCAGTTATTCAAAGTCGTCATCCACGAATTGGGACATACCCAGGGTCTCGAACACTGCCCGGTGGAAAGTTGCTTTATGAGGGATGCCGAAGGAAGGAACACTACCGATGAAGAATTCGATTTCTGTCCTGCCTGCAAAAAACGCCTTCGCTCAAAAGGATGGAAATTATAAATTCGAGTAGAACTTTGCGCCTATTATGCCGACTTTACGATAGCTGAAACCGAGAACAAACTTTCTGGAATCTAACTATATTTACAAAATTTATATTCAATAGGTGGATTGCCCCTCGCTTACAACTTCCGCACCAGCTTGTAAACCTTTATGGCAGTCATCAAAACCACCATCAGCAACAACATGCCGAGCAGCCCCCAAACCGGGCTCATGCCTTGTTTTACCACTACCAGCATCACTATTGCCACCAAAAACAGCGTGGCCACTTCGTTCCACAAGCGCAATTTTTGCGATGAATAATTGAAGACACCCGCCCTTTGCTGCTTGAAGATATGATGCAGCGACACGTGGTAGCCGTATAGGCCCAAGACTAGCAACAACTTGATTTCCAACCAATTCTGCGTCCTCAATACCAACAATGCCCCTTCAATGGTGCCCCCACTATAAAGCAGCCAAACCGTTGGCCCGAGCACTAGCGTCAAGATGGCCGACGGCCACGTGATGCCATACCACAGCCGCTTCGACATCAACCCCAACTGTGCCGAAAGTATGGACCGCTCCGGCTCGGGCTTGTCGTGGGCCTCGGCATGGTAGATAAACAGCCTGACCACATAAAACAGGCCCGCAAACCACGTGACGACAAAAATGATGTGCAAGGCTTTGAGGTACAGCATTTTACTAAAGTAGGTTATGGTCTACCAACGACGATAGCGCAGCCACCCATGTTGGCGCAGTGTTCATGCAAGGAATAAAGGTATACTCTTCCCCACCATTCTCCATAAAGTTGGCTCGTTCGCGAATGGCTACTTCTTCCAAGGTCTCCAAACAGTCGCTCACAAATGCGGGGCAAACTACAGCAAGTTGCTTGATGCCTTTTTTGGGCATCTCGGCAAGCGTGGCCGTGGTGGCGGGAGTCAGCCATTTGGACCGCCCCAATTTGGATTGGAATGATACCGAATAGTCGGCAGCGGTCAAACCCAATTGTTGCACCACGAGCCGTGTGGTGGCAAGGCACTGGTGCCTGTAGCAGTAGGGGTGGGCTTCAGATGCCACATTGCAGCAATCGGCTACCCGTAGGCAGTGGTTGCCCGTCACATCGCTCTTATGGATGTGCCGCTCGGGAATGGAGTGGTAGCTGAACAGCAAGTGGATACCCGGCTTGTGGTGCCCGCGAATGGATGCCGTAAGCGCATCGATGTAGCCGGCATCTGCAAAGAACGGCGGAACGAAGTAGATGTTGAATGGATAGCGGCCTTGGTGGTGAACCTCCTTGGCATGCTCAACCGCCGTTTCATAGCTCGACATGGCGTAGTGTGGGTAGAGCGGCACCAACAACACGCGGTCCAAATCGGGATGCTGCTCCATGAGGGCATCGTAGGCCGACTTCATGGTAGGATTGCCGTAGCGCATGGCCATAACTACCGGCTCTGTGCGCACCGCCTGTAACGCGGCCGCGAGTTGACG
>CAIVHI010000020.1 GCA_903905685.1 uncultured Bacteroidota bacterium
AAACTCTTTCTTCAATGTCGCCCTTCAGCTCAGCGGCTACATCTGTATCCTTACCCGCTTGTAAATGAGTTCATCGGCTGTAAGGCCCTTGAGGTTGAGATGGGACGCTATTTTGCCGCGGTTCACGGCAAGGGTCAGGAAGCCGGCACTGTTGAAGCGGCATAGGGGTTGCCCCTGCGCCACATCGGCATACGAGCTGCTGAGGGTGGTAATGCTCTCCAACCCCACCATGTTGATTTTGAAGGGCTTGTTTCCAATTATGCTGTCGAATTGGTGCCGCTGGAAGTCGAGCACCACATTTTCGTAATTGTCCACATCCAGCACGGCACATTCCACCAGGGTTTTGGAATTGGCCGGGTGAAACAATCCGCGTCTCACCAACGGTTCCACAACATTGTCGTTCCAGTCATCGGGCGGCAAGGCACCATTCAAACCGGTGCAATAGGCCGCGAGCATGGCCACCTGCTTCATGTTCTGCGAAAAGGCAACGCCATTTGTCGTGGGAAATCCCCAAACATGCTCGGGCTCGGCACCAAACGTCAGGGTGAACAGCCCATTGTCGGCCCCAATGAAGTAGTTGCGGCCTATGCGGCACACCAATACGCGGGGGTAGCGGAAGTTGAAAAAATCGATGAGTACAACGTGAACCGTGCCATCGGGGAAATTGCGGTTGGCGGTCTCCAACACATATGCCGCCTGAATCAGGTTGCCCCGCCCTATGAGGTGCGTTACGTCGAGGAGCCGCGTTTCCGGGGCGGCCTGATAGAGCAGCCCCCTCGCTACCGCCAAATCGACACTCTTGGTTCCAAAGTCGGATATCAGGGTCATCATAACGGCCACAAAACTAAGTTCAGGCATCCACCTTTCTGTCGATGAGGGGGGTAAGATTCCCCCGAAACCTAGTAGTCGGTGCCCTTGTAATAGAATTTGAAAATGTTTTCCCCAATTTGGTAAGCAACCACATCGTAGTTTAACGACCAGCTTGTGAGTTCTGCATTGGTCACCTCGTAAATCTCGCCTTCACTGAAGAGCCTCAACTCGTTGCTTTGGTTAAGGTAGGCCATGGAGTTGTATTGAATGACGAGTTTGGGGGGCATGTAGGTATCCATTTCGGTGACCGTACCCTTGTAAAACACCTTGAAGGTACCGCCTTGGTCTTTAAAAGCCACGATATTGTCGCCCACCTGGAAGTTGGCCTTAAAGTAGCCGAGGGTAATGACGCTGTCGTTGTAGAATATCTTGAAATAACCATCGTTGGACACGAACGCGACCAAATCGTCGCCGGCTTTATAGGCCGAGGGTTGGAAGTCGTCTATGGGAAAAGTCTTGCCGTTGTGGAAAATCTTGAACCTACGGTCATTGTCCACATAGGCCACGGTATTCCGGCCCACATCAAAGCTGTTGACCTGATAATCAGTCTCCGCAATTTTCTGTCCGTGAAAAAAGATGCGGAATTGGTTCGCAAAGTTGTTGTAGGCAATGATGTTGTCGGACACCTTGACTGTGCTGAGTACGGAATCTGAAAAGTAGGTTTCAATTGAGCTGATTTGCCCGTTGTAGTAGGCTTTGTATTCGCCTTTGTAGGTATCCAGAAACAGCACTATGCTGTCGCCAAAAAAGTACTGGTCGCATACGCCGGTGAGGTTCTTGGTCACCCCTTTGTCGAACACGTTCAGCGACTTTTGGTTGAGGTAGACCACTAGGTTGTCGGTGGCGAAGAAACTGTTGGTGAAGCCAACATTGATGTTTTGCACGCCACCGCCATAATAAATCTTGAAAGACCGGGAATTGTCAAGGTAGGGTATGGCGGTGCGGCCAATTTTGAAACTCGTGGGCGGCATATAGTCCACCTTATGAATCATGCCCCTATCCCACACCATAAATTCATTTTGCATATCGGTATATGCTCCAAGTGGCTGGGCCTGCACATCGCGAAACAGGCCGACAATTAAAATAAAGGGCAAAAAATATCGCATTACGGAATTTTCGGGCTGAAAGTTACATCATTTTAGGGAAAACCGGCCGGATTCCGAACCTTCATTGCGAAATGAGCAATGGCGAGTAAGAACAAGGCGGGGAGATTCCTTGAATACAGACTGCACGCCACCCTAAAGCGGTTGGCTTTTTAGGCCTATTTTTGCCCCTTACCGCAAGGAAACGACAAACATGGTGCAATTCTACCCCGAAAACGCGATAGAGTCTTTGGAATTCGACAAAGTGCTTGACTTGCTGAAATCGAAATGCCGTACCGATGCCGCCCGCGAGCGGGTGGAAGGCATGAAATGCCACGTGCGGCCAGAGTTTATGGCCCGTGCCCTGCGGCAAACCCATGAATTCAAAAACATCCTTTTTGGTGGCGAGTTTTTCCCGAACGACTTCACTTCCAACCTCCATAAAGAGCTGAAATTACTCTCAGTGGAGGGTAGCATGCTCACCGCCGACCAACTGCCGCAGGTGCGCAAGCTGGCACTGAATGCGAGAGACATCCTGTTGTACTTCAAAAAAAACCACGAGATGTTTCCCGAACTCGAAAAATTGTGCGAGCGCGTCGTTTTCGAGAAACGGATTGTGGAAATCATATCGGCCGTGGTAGATGAAGGTGGCACCATTCGCGATGACGCGTCGAAGGAGCTGATGTCCATCAGGATAACCTTGGGGAGGGCGCGGGCAGAGGTGCGCAAAGTGTTTGAAGCCACGCTGCGCCGCCTGTCCAAATCGGGCTATCTGGCCGACATCTCCGAAAGCTTCATCAACGGTCGTCGCACCGCGGCTATTCAGGCAGAATACAAGCGCATTGTGCGCGGCATTGTACATGGCGAAAGCGATACCGGCAAAACCACATTTATAGAACCCGAAGAGACCATTGAACTTAACAACGACATTTTCTCGTTAGAACGGGCCGAGGAGCGGGAAATAAAACGCATACTGCAACAGACCACGCGAGACTTGGCCCAATATGCCCCGCTCTTGGAGTTGTATTATGTGCAATGCGGTTTGTATGACTTTATTCGGGCCAAGGCCCTACTGGCGGTAGACATGAATGCCATGCTGCCCCACCTTAGCCCACACCCCACGGTGAGCTTGGCAAAAGCGTACCACCCGTTACTGCTGCTGAAAAACAAAGCCGCCGGAAAAACCACCGTGCCGCTGAACATCACCCTAGACCGCACCAACCGCATACTGATGGTGAGCGGACCCAATGCCGGCGGCAAAACGGTAGCCATGAAGACCCTGGGCCTCATCCAAATCATGGCACAGGCCGGGCTGCTCGTGCCCGTGTCCGACGAATCTGAAATAGGGATATTCAAACAAATCATGGTCGCCATCGGCGATACACAATCCATTGAGCATGAGCTGAGTACCTACAGTGCCCACTTGCAGGCCATGAAACACTTCATGGATTTCGCCAATGGGAAGACGCTGTTTTTCATAGACGAATTGGGTAGCGGCTCCGACCCCGACCTTGGCGGGGCTTTCGCCGAGGCCATCGTGGAAGACTTGGCGGCAAAGAATGCCTTGGGCATCATTACCACCCACTACCTTAACCTAAAGGTGATGGCGGGCAAGGTGCGCGGCATCTTCAATGGCGCCATGGCTTTTGACGAAACCCATTTGGAGCCGCTTTACCGCCTGGAGACCGGCAAGCCTGGCAGCTCCTACACGTTCGCCATTGCCCAACGCAGCGGCCTACCCGACAAGGTGATAGAACGCGCAAGGCAACTCACCCGCCGCGAGCACTTCAAACTAGACAAGATTTTGCACCAAACCGAGGTACAGTCGGTAAGGCTAACAGAGAAAGAACGGGATTTGGACAAACTGCAGAAAGAAGCCGCTGCGGCCAAGAAAAAATTTGAAGCACTGAGCGACAAAGAGGCCTTCCGGCAGCAGC
>CAIVHI010000021.1 GCA_903905685.1 uncultured Bacteroidota bacterium
ACATCCCGTTCTTGGGCATCTGCCTCGGTATGCAGATGGCGTGTGTGGAGTTTGCCCGCAACGTGCTCGGCATGCCCCGCGCCCATTCCACCGAGATGGACCCCGACACCAACAACGGTGTCATTTGCATGATGGAAGAACAAAAGTCCATCACCCAAAAAGGCGGCACCATGCGCTTGGGCAGTTACGCCTGCCATTTGAAACCCGACTCCATTTCGGCCCAGATTTATGGCAGTATCGACATCTCGGAACGCCACCGTCACCGCTACGAGTTTAACGATAAATACAGCGATGCTTACGAAGCTGCCGGCATGCGCCCGGTGGGTCGCAACCCCAAGACCAACTTGGTTGAAATCATGGAGTTGGCCAACCACCCGTTCTTCATAGGCGTGCAATTCCACCCCGAGTACAAGAGTACGGTGGAGAACCCGCACCCTTTGTTTGTGGCACTGGTAAAGGCTGCAAAGGATGCCTACGAAAATAGGAGTGCCTCGCTGCATGGAGCATTTGATGAAAACCTTGGGGAGGGCATTGCCGTACCGAGATAATATTGCCAAGCCAACTGTAAAATAACATAATTAGCTACCTTAGCCACACATTATGATTTACCGCAGCAAAGCCCCATTGCGTATCGGTCTGGCCGGCGGCGGCACCGATGTGAGTCCGTATTGCGATAGGTACGGCGGGGCCATCTTGAACGCCACCATATCGCTTTATGCATATGCGTCCATCGAGCCGTTAAAGGAGCCCGTAATCATCATCGAGGCCATCGATAGGAATGAAACTTACCGTTTTCCGCTTGGCGACACCTTGCCTATAGACGGCAATCTGGATTTGGCCAAGGGTGCCTACAACCATGTCGTAAAGCGTTATGGTGCAGTGCCTTCTGGGTTCAAGTTGTCTACCTTGGTAGATGCCCCCGCGGGGTCGGGCTTGGGCAGCTCGTCTACCTTGATGGTGGCCATCATCGGCGTATTCGCCCAATGGCTCAATCTGCCCCTCGGCGAATATGACATTGCCCAAACGGCATACGATGTGGAGCGTGTTGAACTGGCCATGGCCGGGGGCAAACAAGACCAATATGCAGCAGCATTCGGCGGTGTGAACTTCATGGAGTTCTACAGCGACAACAAAGTGATAGTCAATCCGCTGCGCATCAAGCAGCAATACCTGTACGAGTTGGAGAACAACCTGTTGCTCTATTTTACGGCCACGAGCCGGCTGTCGTCCACCATCATCGAGGCGCAAAGCCGAAATGTGACCGAGCAGAAGAAGGAGTCCATCGACGCCATGCACCACCTCAAGGAGCAGGCGGTTATGATGAAGGAAGCCCTGCTGAAGGGCAACATTCACGACATAGGCCGGATACTCGATTTCGGGTTCAAGTATAAAAAGCAGATGGCCAGCGGTATATCCAACCCCATGCTCGACGGCATTTACGATACCGCCATGAAGGCCGGCGCCACCGGAGGTAAGATTTCGGGCGCAGGTGGTGGCGGATTCATGATGTTTTACTGTCCCGACAACACCCGCTTTGCCGTGCGCAACGCATTGGCGTCGTTTGGCGGCAGCTTCAGTCCGTACCAGTTTACCGAGCGCGGCCTGTTCACTTGGAGTATTTGACCTTAAAACCCACCACCGATACCCTGATGACAAACGAAGCGATAGTATTGGCAGGAGGATTGGGCACCCGTTTGCGGGGCGTTATAGGCACCTACCCCAAGTGCATGGCCGAGGTAAACGGAAGGCCGTTTTTGCATTATGTGTTGCGCTACCTTAGACAACAAGGCATCACCCGCGCCATCCTCTCCCTAGGGTTCATGAGCGAGGTGGTGACCGATTGGTTGGCGGCATCGCCCGGTTATGGTTTAGTCGTGGATTGGGTGATAGAGAACGAACCGTTGGGCACCGGTGGCGGCATCAGGCTGGCCATGTCCATCGTTACGGCTCCTCAAGTTTTCGTCCTGAATGGCGATACCTTTTTCGACGTAAATCTTGATGCCATGTATAGCGACCATAAGAGCCATGGTGCCGAGACCACCGTGGCACTCAAAGAAATGCACGACTTCGACCGCTATGGGTGCGTGCGCACCGACGTGGCGGGTAATGTAGTGGCATTCGAAGAAAAGCAACCCATGGCCGTGGGCGACATCAATGGCGGTATTTACCTGATAGATAGCCACGATTTCATGGCCCGCTCGCTTGCCATGAAGTGTTCGTTCGAAAAGGACTATCTCGAAAAATCTGTAGCCGAAGGCCGGTTCTTCGCCTATCGGTCGGGTGGATATTTTATAGACATCGGCATACCTGAGGATTATGCGCGGGTACAGGTCGATTTCAAAACCATGTTCCCATGAAGATAGGCATCATAGGCACCGCACACCCCCTGCGTGGCGGCTTGGCGGCATTCAACGAGCGGCTGGCCAAGGAGCTTCAAGGTATGGGGCATGAGGTGGTCATCTATTCGTTCAGTCTGCAATACCCGTCGTTCCTGTTTCCCGGCAAAACCCAGTTTACCGACGAGCCGGCACCGATAGGGCTGGACATCCGAACCAATATCAACTCGGTAAACCCGTTGAACTGGGTACGCGTGGGCAATGAGCTCAATCGTGAACGATTCGACCTGTTGATTGTCAAGTATTGGCTTCCATTTATGGGGCCCTCATTCGGCACCCTGCTACGCCGTGCCAAGCGCAACGGCAAGACTAAGGCGGTGTGTATTGTAGACAATATCATTCCACATGAAGCCCGGCCGGGCGATGCCGCGTTTACCAAGTATTTTGTGGGTGCGGTGGATGCCTTTGTGACGATGAGCCGGGACGTGTTGAAAGACGTGAAGACCTTCACCGCGAAGCCCGCCACCTTTACGCCCCATCCGGTTTACGACATTTACAATGAAGCCGTGTCCAAGGCGGAAGCCTGCAAAAAACTCGGGCTGGACCGGAACATCAACTATATCCTGTTTTTCGGCTTTATCCGTCCCTACAAGGGCTTGGACATCTTGTTGGAAGCCATGGCCGATGAACGGATAAGGAAGGCCGGCATCCACCTGATTGCCGCCGGCGAATACTACGACAAAGCCGTGGAGGCCGCCAACAACGAAATTATAGCCATGCGCGGTATTGCCGACATCGTCCACCTGTCTACCGACTTTATTCCGGATAGTGAAGTGCGCTACTACTTCAGTGCTGCCGACCTTGTGGTGCAGCCCTACAAGCACGCCACCCAGAGCGGCATCACCCAAATAGCCTACCACTTTTGCAAGCCCATGGTGGTGACCAATGTGGGCGGCCTGCCCGAGGTAGTGCCCGATGGCAAGGTGGGCTTCGTGGCCGAAGTGGACCCAACCGCCATTGCCGACGCCATCCTCCGGTTTTACACCCCGGGCTCACTGCCCAATGTGCAGGAAAACCTGCGCGCCGAGAAGCGCAAATACAGTTGGCAAGCATTTGTAGAAGTGCTGATGCAGCAGGCCAAGGGTTGAAGAAAGACGAAGAATTTTCGGGGTATTGTCAATTTTTCGCCACTTTTCGGTAATTTTATTGGTGAATGTTTTGGGAAACCCAACCCTTTTGCGCCGTTGGTAGTCTTTCTAGTATGTTCGGTATTAATCAACACTTTACTTGTCCGTAGCCTTGGCATATACAATAACGAGCACTGCCAGTGAGTTGGAGCAGCTCATACAGGGATGCATCCGCAATGAGCGGGGGGCACAGGAGAAGCTATATCGGCTTTTCTACCCCCGCATGATGGCGGTCGTTAAGCGGTATATTGACCATGAAGAACAAGCTGAAGAGGTGATGAACAACGGATTTCTAAGGGCGTTCCAGAAAGTGAAGCAGTACAACTTTCAAGGTTCGTTTGAGGGGTGGCTGAGGAAAATCGTTTTTCACGCAGTGGCCGACTATGTGAAGCAGAACAATAACTATGCTTCAAAAATGGTTTTTGTAGAGAAAGATCAGTGCGTTGAAAAAGACCATGCCGACAAGCTGTACTACGACCAGTTGATGAAACTGGTACATGCATTGCCCGAGGCAACCCGTACGGTGTTCAACATGTATGTGATGGATGGCTTTACGCACCGCGAAATAGGCAATCTGCTGGGCATTAGCGAGGGGACGTCGAAATGGCACCTTTCGGAAGGAAGAAAAATATTGAAAGAGAAAATTGAGCGGATGGGATTGCATCAAAATGCATAACCGGAGGCCCGATGTAACCCAATAAGTTCTGTAAAATTAAATTTATCCACATGGATAAAAAGATGATAAGCGTAGATGACCTGATAAGACAGCGCTTGGCAGGTGGCGAAGAAAAGGAGCGTGACGGTTCCTGGGGACGCATGCGCGAACTTTTGGATAAGGAAATGCCACAGCAGAAAGCTGTAGGCATTGGCTGGAGCCGCCCGTTCATGTACGCAGGCATGTTGTTGCTTGGGTCGGCCCTCAGTTGGGGCGGATACCAACTTTACAATGGCCAAGGTGCAAGAAATTCCGGCATAGTTGCCGCGATGCCATCGGGTCAGTCGGCATCAGCCGTTGCTTCCGGCAATGCGCCCATCGATGCGGGTGAAAGCGCCATAGGCTCTTCATCGGCCTCAGCACCAACCGGGAGCACGGGTTCGAATATCCAAGGATCCAAAGGCCGTATTTCATCTCCGGCTGGAGCTGGTGCGCCGTCTTCAGCCGGGACCGCGATGCATGGCAACAATGATACCCACGGTATTCAAAACAACCATGGCAAGGGATTGAGCGAAGCGGCGATATCTACCGGCGCGACCGAGTCTCCGGTGGCTGCACATGCCCTTGCAACGGCTTCAAAAAGTGCGGGTCAATCAAGAGGATCGGTCGGCGGTTCGGCGCACAGGCCCGAAGCATCCGGTAGCAGCATCGGCGGTCATAGCACCGGGAGCGGCGCACACAACAATACTCATGCCCCATTGGTTGCCGCGGGCGCAACCGCCATCAACCATGCGTCCACTACAACGCAATCGGCACAACAAAATGGTAACCAAAGTATTGCCACACATGTTCTTGGGTCGGCCGCCAAGGCTGGCAATGCCACGAAACATACATCACACACCCTGCAATCTGCAAGCGGTTTGACGGGGCACGAGGCCAAATCCGGGCACGAAAAAGGCATGCATACTGCGTCAGCGGTCGGTCCGGTTTCGGGAAAATCAAAGGCAAAGGTTGAAGAAACGATTGCAGTGGACAAAGTGGTGCTTAACAAGCGCTACGTACACGACGAAGCCGGCGGACACTACAAGTTCGATACCATTTCCAAGGAAAAACTGTACGAACAACTGCATGCGGTTGCAGGCATCATCAACACCACAATAGGCAATGTGACTCAAGATGGCGTAATGGAGCATGCGGTTGCCAGCAATGGTAATGCTTTGACTCCGGCAACCTCGCTGCCGCTTGCTTCATCATCGTCTACGGCTCCATCGCTTAAGGCGGCTTCAGAAGCCAAATCTGCCAAGGAAATCGCCAAACAAAGTGGTGGGTCGAAGTTGCTTACCAACCTCAGTACAGCCTTCAACGACATCAAAATGAGCGCCAAGGGGTCCCAATTCACATGTGGACTCACGGGCGGCATTAACGGAGCGTTCTTTGGGCCGGCCAATTTTTATGGCTTCGATTTCGGCGTGAGCGGTACCATGAACATCAACGACAATGTAGGCATCGTATCGGAGTTGAAGTACTTCCACCGTATCAACAGCGGCTATGAATTCAACGACGACTACTATGTATACGAATCCAACAATGGTGCCGGTGGCGGTTGGAAAAAGAGCAAGATAGACTACGACTATAGCTTCTCTACCCTGCACAGTCTGGAATTGCCGCTGTACATCAAATACAGCGTTGCCAACTTCAGCTTCTTCGGTGGTGCCAACCTGTCGTATATCTTCGGCATCAACACCAGCGCCGCGCCGCTCCCAGACCCCAAATTTCCGGCACAAATTGTTGCAGCCAAGGGTAACGATGACCATGCTACGGTCAACTATTCCGACTTCGGTCAACGTTTTGGAATCGGCTACCTGTTCGGTATAGCATTCAAGTTGAGCCCAACGGTTTCGTTGGACTTGCGGTCTGCCCAGAATTGTTGGGATAACCTGAAGGCTTCCGGAGCAAAAACGGTATCCACCACGCTTTACAATACGCCTTCCACGCAAATTTCGCTGAACTTCCGCTTGGGTGCGCCTAAGAAGGAAAGCGTAGATAAATAGGGCTTGACTGTTTTATTTTCCATCGGCCGGACTCATACGAGTTCGGCCGATTTGTTTTGTGAAGAGGATCTGGCTAGTTGCTCGCAGAGCGGGAGCAGTTCGAAACAGCAATTGTAAGCCGATGTGGCAAAGACCCCAATCCGGCCCATTTTGATGCGCGTGGGGGGGGGCTATGGCATATTCCGGCCATCCGGAATATGAATGTTTCGACTCGAGATGCGCCAAGGTGCGCACGGAAACCGAACAATTCGAGCGGTGATGCGTCTGCAACCGGAATTGTCGGTGCGGTATTTTTGAGGGGATACAAAGGCCGGTGCGCCAAGGTCTGGTGGAGAACCCCAACAGGGGAGCATGCTTGGAAGTTGAGCCGGTAGCTACGCCGGCAATAATGCTTGGTCTAGCAATCAAGGACTGGAACGCAAACGAGCTTACGCTCAATGATGGCATTTCGCATTGACGCTGAAAGCAACCTGGGATTGCGTTTTCAAAACACAATCCCCGGAAACATTGATGTGCAATTTGGTTTCCCCTATTTGATGTAATTCACCTTGACAACATTATACTTCACGTCGTTATTGCCCAGTTTCACCATCAGCAAACTTGGGCGTGGCACGTCCTTGGGTAGTGTTACCTGAACCGTATTTCTACCTATTGTGGCCGAGACGGGTGTGCTGTAAAACACACGGCCCGTGACGTCGCTGACCACCACATCCATTTGGCGGACAAGGTCGGAATAAAAAAGGCATTCAAATGTCCCCTCATTGGGATTTGGATAGATATAGATATTTCGGTCCAGTGTATTGCGTAGGCTGGGAACTTGATCATGTGAAAATGCCCCGCTGCCCACGAAGAAATTGACATTTGTAGGCAGCCCGTAGTAATTCATGGAATACACAACAGCCACCAAGTCGCTCGGGTCGAAGGGGCCGGTATACTTGTCGGAAGTGAAGTCGTTCAAGCTGATGGCAGCATTGGAGCCCGATGCATTCATGGTATAGGTATTGTAATACTGGTCGGCGAAGTTGGCGATACTTGATTTTATCATCCGCACCGTGACTTGGCCGGAGCCTTTACCATAGAACTTGAAAGAATTGAAGGCCGTCAAGTCTACCGGGTCATCTCCCGATGCCAAGTATTTGTATACATTGATGACTCCCAGCGAAACGCCTTGGAATGCTACGCTTCTATAGAGCGGGAAATCGCTGTCATCGTAAACCCGTCCATATTCGTTGCCTATCACGTTTGTGGTGAGGTTGGTCGTTGTGGTGTCTATGTCCACGCTCCAGTTGCCATCGGCCATGTATACGTCATCCACCAATATGCCGTCAACATATAGGTGACCCTCATATTGGTAGCCATCGTTGATGTAGTAGGAGAAGTTATTGGCGGTCCCGCTGTTGAGGTTGATGTTGTAAGACAGCGTGTCGAGTGGGGCTGTTTCAGATTTGTTCTCTTCCAGTAGGATTTGGCCGAGAGCGTTTCCGGAATTGTTGGTAACGGCGATATTCAAAAGACCTTGTTTGCGTTTGCCGTTGGCAATGAATGTTTGGGGTAGCGTAAAATTGGAATCCACCTGCTGCACGGCATGTACCGCCTGTATGGAATTCATGATTTGCTGCGTAAGCTTGATGGTGTTGCCGGGGTTGGAGGTCCACACTTGGAAATTGAATACCGAGTCGTAGCCCTTGTATTGCGAGATAAGCCATTTGCTTTGTAGGTAGAACGTGGAGCCCGTCAAAGACTTGCCGACATCGAAGGTGATGGAATACTCCACATTGCCGCTTGCCTGCTGCAAGGCGAACAAGATGAACCTATAGCCCTGTATGGTAATGGTGTCGGCGGAAAGCAGGGTGGCACCGCGGAAGCGGTCGCAAATAGACTTGGTGTGGTTGTAGGCTCTACCCAATGTCGTAATGCCCAATACAACGGCTTTTATCTGATTGTTGGTTTCGTAATCTACAGACAATACATCCTTTGCAAATGTTACGGAAGTGATGTCCGTTGGGGTAGAGTAGTAGGGTGTTGCTGCTACGCTATCTGAAGAACTGGGCTTGGTAGGGTCGTAAGTGGGAACGTAAAGCGACGCGGGCACAAACCTCTCGAGCACTTGCGAAGCGCCGGTTATGCGGTCGCCGTTTCCGGTTTGGCTTGGCCGATAGCGGATTTTTTGGGCGGGTTTGCCGTTGTTGATGAACGTCCCGTTTTTGATACGTTCAAAGTCTCGCTTACCTATGATGCCGCCAAGGCTTTGGCTTTCGAGCCCGCCGCTTCCGCCGGACGATACGCCCGAGCTGTCGCAGGAGACCGTGGTGTAGGGATAGCCGGCCGTATCGAAAATGCTTCCGTGATTGGTATTCAGGTAAAACATGACATCATTGAAGTCGTCATCAGGCTGCCAAACGCCGCCTCGGTTCCTATCTTCAAATCCGAAAACGATAAGGGAAGAGGGTTGGTCGTACAAAGCAACCACGTGGCGCGAAGTGTCCGATTCGGCAACGGGATTCAAATTGGGGTCGGAATAGAAAATGGATTTGCCTTGAGCCAAGAAGGAGTCGGTGCTCCATGTTACGGCTGGAGAGGTCTGCCAAGCATTGCTGATCAATACGAAGCCAATGCCGGTGTTGGCCGGCATTGCGCCCAAATTGACCCTCGCGCCGAGATGCAACGCGCCACCGTAACCCCACAGGGAAGCATTGGGATAGACGATAGTGACCATGCTGTCTACAATAGTCGTTGGCGGATTCCCCCACGGGAAGGTGTAGTAGCCGAGTGCGTTTTCGTACCAATCGCCCTGCCAAGCGAATGTCAGCCAAACGCTATCCGCATTGGCCAACAAGTGGAGTGTGGTTGGCGCCGAAGAAAACAAGTAATTCGGCCTATAGCAGGGCACCGACAAGCCCTCAGGAAGCGAAGCATGGAGCCTCGATAAAAAGCACGGGCTCAGGGTATCGGGAACGGATAGGTAGTAGGGCAATGCACAACAAGTGGTGTCATATGCGCCTAAAACCTTAAACTGCGCATGGGCAGAAGTATGAAGCAGCAGGAAGAAAGCCCAAAGGACTTGGTGAAACCGTTTAATCATATTCGAACGTGTTAACGGTGAATTTACAACTGCAAAGTTAAGTGAGAAATCATTGTCAATAAAACATTAACATGCGGAAAACGAATGAAATCTTACAGCCAAGCATAATACACCCTATAACAAATGTAACCCAATTTCTAGGTCCGGTAAAATAAATGTTGTAGCTATGTATAGTGTGCTGACATTATTTGACATAGCTTGTTCTCTGGTGGGTGCGTTGTGGAACGTAAAACGTGTCGATTAGTCGCCCGTGCCGGTGTGGGCACAATCGATAAAAAGGGGTAAGTAGGAACGGATCGTTGGTAAGTGGACCTGCTGTAGGATTCGGGAATGAAAAACGGGTCGTCTATGCTCGGGCTTTTGGCAGCATCCGCTCGACGCATAGATGACCGGGCAAGGAAAACACGCTGAAAATGAATTTTCGGGAAGCCCGAGGTCGCAGACGGTAATTTTAACAACGTTCATTATATTTGCAGATTTTCGACACTGCTTTTTGTATTGTAGCGGTATTGCTATACCTTACCGCCAAAAAAGGAAACGGACACGTTTTAATAATAAGGATTATGAAGAAATATATTTTAGGGGCTTCCCTCTTTTTGTCGTCATTGTCGTCTTTCGGGGCCGGCTACCAAATCAATCTCGAGGGATTGCGTCAGGTGGCAATGGGCGGAACCGGCACTGCGTGGCCTTGGGATGCCTCCACCATATTTTATAACCCCGGTGGTCTTGCCCGCCTTAAGAACATCCAGCTATATGTTGGTGCTTCGGTCATTATGCCATCTACAGGATACAGCAACGGCGCGGTAACCGCAACCTCGGTAAAACAGACATTCACGCCGGTTAATTTTTACGTGGGCGGCCCCATTCGCGAGGGTAGCCCTTGGGCGGTAGGCCTTGGGGTATATACACCCTATGGCACCGGCCTGCAATGGGACAACAATTGGATTGGCCGATACATGGTCCGTTCCTCACAATTGAGTTGCTTTTTCGTTCAGCCAACAGTTAGTTACCGCGTGGGCCAATTCCTTTCCGTAGGTGCCGGGTTCGTTTATGCCAATGGCACATTGGATATGACTCAAGCATTGCCTGTGCAAAACATATTGGGCTCCGATGCCGATTCCAAACTTCACGGCGCAGGCAGCGGCGTGGGCTTCAACCTCGGCGTTCAAATGAAGTTCAGCGATGAACTGCAAATGGGTCTTACCTACCGCAGTCAAGTGAACCTCAATATAGATGGCGGTTCGGCCCATTTCAATGTGCCAAGTTCACTGGTGTCGTCGTTCCCCAATACCTCTTTCGGAACTACACTCCCCTTACCCCAAGTGGCATCGTTCGGTATCGGCATACGTCCCACCGAATTCTTGACCATCCAGTTCGACTTGAACTACACCGGATGGAATTCGCTCGACACCTTGGCGGTAAATTTCTCGCAACATACCTCAGCCTTGAAAGACCTGCACGCTCCCCGCATGTATCGCAACACCCTCACTCCCCGCTTGGGCATGTGCTTCAAGATTTGCAAAGAATTGTCGTTGATGGGTGGTGCTGCATATGACCCCACCCCCGTTACCGATGGCTTCGTGTCTCCCGACTTGCCCGATGCCGACCGCATCGTGCTGACTTGCGGTGCCGCCATCAAACCTTTGCCCCGCTTTACCATTCTGGCCGCCTTCGAAGGCACCACTTCGGTGAAACGCAATGGCATGTACAACTATGGCAACTTTGCCGGCACCTATCAAACCACTGCTGCCACACCTGGTTTGGCAGTTTATTACAACTTCTAAAATTTCTAATACAAGGAAATGAAAAAGATATATGCAGTATTTGGTGCGGCCCTCCTGATGATGGGATGCAAACCCAATGTAATAGTGACCCAGACGCCTACTGCCGGCCGGGCCGACTTCTCCAACTACTTGGCCATAGGCAACTCCCTGACGTCGGGCTATACCGACAACAGCCTAACGGTGTCTGGCCAGTTGAATTCCTACCCCGAGCGCCTGTTTGAGCAATTCCAATTGATTCCGGGAACGAAGGGTGGCTCAAAGAGCTACTTCATCCAGCCTTTGCTCCACAGCGACAACGGATATCCATCTGCCAAATACGTATTGGGCTATACCTACAATGCGTGTACCGGCGACTCGTCGCTGGGGCCGATTCCCTATCCCAATTTCGTTGCGGACCCTATTGATGCCAACCGGTACGTTTGGCCCAATGCCAACTACAACTTGGGACAGGTCAACAACTTGGGCGTGCCCGGAATTCGCGTTGCCGACCTACCCGTTGCCGGATATGCAGTCAACATGAACCCATATGCGGCTCGTTTCTTCAATAAAATGGGGGCTGCAAATACCCCATTCGATGAATACCTGTACCGCATCAATTCACTCCACCCATCGTTCTTTACCATGTGGATGGGTGCGAACGATGTATTGGGTTATGCAACCGCAGGTGGCGTTGGTGATGGCACAGGTCTCGCTGCCCCCGCAGCATTGAACATCTACAACACTACCGACATCACGCCCACTACGGTATTCACTACTTGCTACGATTCCTTGGTGCGCTTGGCCATTAAAACGGGAGCATATGGGGCACTCATCAATATTCCCGATGTGACTTCGCTGCCATTCTTCAATGTCATCCCTTCCAACAGCTTGATCATCACCCGCCAAAGTGAAGCCGATTCGCTCAATGCATTGTGGGCGCATTACCCCGTTACCAAGGCTTTCGCATTGGGCGCCAACCAAATGATGGTGTATGATCACAACAACCACATTCGCCAATCCATCCCAGGCGAATTGATTTTGCTGAATTTGCCCCAAAGCTCCACCTCTTGTGCCGGCTATGGCGCCACGCAAGCCATACCCAGTCAATATGTGCTGACCACTGACGAGCTCCAAAACATCCACACGGCAACCACCGCGTTCAACCAATTCATTTACCAAGAAGCACTCCGCTACAATTTGGCTTATGTGGATATGAACAAGTATTTGTCGACGGTGTACTCCGGCGTTGAATACAATGGCGTTTCTTACAATGCACAATTTGTTACCGGCGGTGCATTCTCGCTCGACGGCATCCACCTCACGCAACGCGGCTATGCACTGGTCGCCAACCAAATCATCGCAACAATCGATTCATCCTACAAGTCCACGATTCCGCTTATAGATGTGAACAAATACAACGGCGTATTGTTCCCGTAGTAGAAACTCGATATTACATGGATGAGGCCGGCCATTTGCGCCGGCCTCATTGCATTTAGGGCGATATCGATATTCCAAATCGCACACCCTACAGAATTTATGCGGAAAATCCCCATAATTGCTTTATTTTGATTGTTCTCACCACATCAGGGCAACCGTAATAAATGCGTAAAGTCTTACCGATACTTATAATGGCTTGGCTCACGGCGGTCTGCGGCTGGGCCAAGCCTGTAAAGATTGTGGTGAATGGCGGCGGGCTTGTTGATGTCGGTGCCCAATCGGGTTCATTTCTCGACAATACCTGCAAGCTGCAACCGTGGCAGTTTGTAACCGGGAGCTATCGCGACAGCCTTACCTACATGCATCGGGAGATTTTGTGCTACGGTATCACCGACGGTAGGTCTTGGGTCAAATTCACCGTGCACAACATTGGCAACGAGAAAGCGTACCTGGCCCTCAACCTACCCACCGTAGATTCCTCGGCCCTCTACAAAGTGGTGAACGACACCGCCTTATTGCTCGACAAGCAGGGCATTAGGCCGCCCTTGAAGCACTGGCAGGTAAAAACGGAGGCCTTTCTATACGACCTGCACCTCATCCACGATTCGGCCACCTACCTGTTGTGGGTGAACGACAGTCGAGGGCATTTCTATTCCCTAACCGCCGGCAATTTGGCGGAGTTTTTCGGCGTTGCAGAATGGTCTACGCTTGTTTTTGCCATCAATGTGGGGTTTGTATTGATGTTGTCGTTTTACAACTTCTTCCTCTACCTCACCATGCGCGATATAGCCTACCTATATTACGTGTGTTTCAACATCATGTACTGCCTGTTCTTTTCAGTAATCTCAGGTATTGCTTTCAGGTACACGCCGTTTTTGCTGACGTTTGCCAACCATTCCGACAATTTCTTTGGCGCCGCCACACTCACTTTTGGCGGATTGTTCACGTTGCGGTTTCTGGACGTTAAGATGTACTCCCGAAGGATGTATTATGTCACCTCGTTTTTTACCGGCTTACTCGGATTGGCGGCGGTGATGTCTCTGGTGGGGCTCAATGAGGTGGCTTTCAAGATGATACCCGGTACGTCGTTCTTTTTGCTCACTGCTGAGATTGCAGTCACGCTCAATGCAATACGTTGGGGCAATAAATCTGCGGGGCTTTTCCTGTTGGGGTGGGGCACCGCTGCGGCAGCCGTGATTGTTTACATTTTGGGCATTTTCAACATCTATAGTTTCAATCACTACACTATCCAGCTACCCCAGTTGGCCTCCACCTTCGAGGCAGTCATATTCTCCTATGCCTTGGCCGACCGCACCAACCGCTATCGTCAAGAAAAGGAAGACCTCATCATCTCCCAAAATTTGATGCTGGAAACCAAAGTGGTAGAACGTACCCGCGAATTGAGTCTGCAAAAACAGGAGACCGAAAAATTATTGTTGAACATCCTCCCCGCCGATGTGGCCGAAGAACTCAAGACCAAAGGGAAAGCGGAAGCCCGGTATTTTGCCGATGTGACGGTGCTGTTTACAGACTTCAAGGGATTTACCACCGTTGCCGAGCGCATGACACCGCAACAGTTGGTGGGTGAATTGGATACCTGTTTCAAGGCGTTCGATGCCATTATGCGCAAATACGGTATCGAAAAGATTAAGACCGTGGGTGATGCCTACTTGGCGGCTGCCGGCCTACCTGCACCATCGACCGACCACGCCCCAACCGTAGTGAATGCGGCACTGGAAATAAGGGACTTCATGCTGGAGCGCCGTAAGCTGGTGGGCGAGGATACTTTCGAAATCCGTATCGGCATCCACTCGGGCAACGTGGTGGCGGGTATTGTGGGCGATGCCAAGTTTGCCTATGATATTTGGGGGGATACCGTTAATACTGCCGCGCGCATGGAACAGAACAGCGTGCCGGGCAAAATCAATATCTCGGAGTCGGTATACGCCTTGGTGAAAGACGCCTTCGTATGCGAATATAGGGGCAAGGTGGCTGCCAAAAACAAGGGCGAGCTCAGCATGTATTTCGTGGAACGACACGTGTAGCCCATTGCAACAGGCAGGTGCAGCAAACGTTGTGAGAAATAATCGCTAACTTCGTCATGCACAGCGTGAAGACGCTCCGTGTAGGGGATTCCGGCTCCGATTTCGTATCAGCTTGTTTTGCCCCAAAGTAAAACCTAAGGATTGAATGAGCATCATAAGTCCCGCTTTTAAAGGCCTCATCAAATTAAGGCAGAGTGCTATTGCCAATTTCATGTTGAACCCCGTTGATACCCAGCAGCAGGTATTCAATCACCTTGTGGGGTCGGGGCAGTTCACGGAGTATGGTAAGAAATATGGCTTCAACACCATAGACAGCATTGCCGACTTCCAACGCAGGGTTCCCATCAACGACTATGACTCCCTGAAACCCTATATTCAGCGCATATTTGAGGGCAACCAAAACGTGTTGTGGCCATCGCCCATCAAGTGGTTTGCCAAATCGAGCGGCACCACGGGCGATAAGAGCAAGTTCATACCGGTGAGCACCGAGTGCTTGGACGACACCCACTTCCGCAGCAGTAAGGACATCATGGCGTTGTACCTGAAGGAGTTTCCGCAATCGTCGGTCACGTCGGGCAAGTGCCTCATATTGGGCGGCAGCCACCAGGTGAACCAACAAAATGCGGCCTCGTTCTTCGGCGACATCTCGGCGGTAATGCTGCAAAACATGCCGTTTGCAGCCCAAATTTTCCGCACTCCCGAGTTGTCTATTGCCTTGATGCACGAGTGGGAGGCCAAAATAGAGGCCATGGCCCACTCCACCATCCATGAGAATGTGACCTACATCGGCGGTGTGCCCACTTGGACAATTGTCCTCATCAAGCGCATTTTCGAAATTACTGGCACCCAAAACCTACTCGATATTTGGCCCAATTTGGAACTCTACATCCACGGTGGCGTCAACTTCACCCCCTATCGCCGCCAGTTTGAGCAGTTCATCCCGTCGCCCCATATGCACTATCGCGAAAGCTACAATGCATCCGAAGGCTTTTTTGCGGGTCAGGATAGGGAGGATGAAGAAGGCATGTTGCTGTTCTTGAACCACGGCATCTTCTACGAATTCATGCCCATGAGCGAGTATGGCGCCCCACAACCGCGCACCCTCACGCTGAAGGAAGTGGAGCTTTATAAAAATTACGCCCTCGTCATCAGCACCAATGCCGGGCTATGGCGCTATGTTGTGGGCGACACCATACAGTTCACGTCGATCAAACCGTTCCGTATCAAGGTGACGGGGCGGTTGAAGCACTTCATCAATGCCTTCGGCGAAGAGGTGATTGTGGACAATGCCGACAACGCCATTGCCATTGCCTGCACCCAGACCGGTGCCATTGTTAACGACTATTCCGCAGCTCCGGTATACATGACCGATGCAACGAACGGCACCCACGAATGGATTATAGAATTTGAATACCTGCCGGTGCCGCTGGAGGTGTTCACCACCATGCTCGACAAGTCGCTACAGGCCATCAACTCCGACTACGAGGCCAAGCGGTATAAAGACATGGCTTTGCGGATGCCGATAGTGCACCGGATGCCCAAGGACGGATTCAAAAAGTGGCTGAAAGACAAGGGCAAACTGGGCGGGCAACACAAAGTGCCCCGCCTCAGCAACGACCGGACTTACCTGGACGAAATGCTGCGTTACCTGACTCCCGAAGCCGAATAGCCCTGCTTTGCCGATGAATTCGGCCTGTTGGCCGAAAGGCACCCTGCATCGGCAACAGTGCAGCCTTACTTTTGCCGCATAATATCCCCATCATGGCGCGAGGAAGGCGAATGGAACCTGCCGAGGAATCCCCAAAATTGAAATTCAGCAAGCAGACTGTGGGAGATGCCCTGCAAATGTTCAAGTATGTGGTGCCCTACCGGTGGCAGTTTGGTGCCGCACTGGTGGTCACTGCTGTGTCGGGACTAACTACCATGGCCTTCCCCTACCTGCTCAAAACGCTGATAGACAGTGCCCACGGCACTTATGCGAAGTACCTGCCGCAGAGCCCCGGCAGCATTGCTGGCCTCATGGTGGCCTTGCTGGTGTGCCAAATGGTCATTTCCTTCATGCGCATCTACCTGTTTACCAATGTGGGCGAGCGGGCGGTGGCCGACATCCGTAAAGATGTATATGCCCGCCTCGTGACGATGCCCATGGATTTCTTTGCCGGCAGGCGCGTAGGCGAACTGTCGAGCCGCATCACTGCGGACATTTCCCAGATACAGGACACGGTGACGGGGGTACTGGCCGAAATCATTCGAGGCGTGCTCACCCTTGTCGTGGGTATGGTGCTCATTTTCTGCATCAGCTTCAAAATGACGCTGCTCATGCTGTCGGTGATACCGGTGATACTGGCGGCGGGCTATTTTTTCAGTCGCCGTATCCGCACCCTGGCCCGCGATACACAAGACCGCCTGGCCGATTCGGGCACCATTGTGCAGGAAACGCTGCAAGGCATCAGCAACGTCAAGGCTTTCAGCAACGAGTGGTATGAAATAGGCCGGTATTCGGCCAGCGTCACCACCATGGCCGATACTGCGGTGAAGAATGGCCGGTTGCGCGGGCTGTTTGTTTCGTTCCTGCTATTCAGCGTGTTCGGCACCATAGTGCTGGTAGTGTGGTATGGTGCCGGGCTCATGCAGCAGGGCCTGCTCTCCTTTGGCGACCTCATGGCATTTGTGGTGTATACCGCCTTTGTAGGCGGCACCATGGCGGGCTTTGCCGAGCTCTACAGCCAACTGCAAAAAACGCTGGGCGCCACCCAGCGGGTGCGCGAGCTGCTGCTGGAGCCCGTGGAGGAAGTAGACGTAACGCCATCGGCACCCGACCCGGCCTACCAACTATCGGGCGGGGTGGTTATGGAAAACGTCTCCTTCCGCTACCCGTCGCGCAAGGAGGTGCAGGTGTTGAAGGACATCTCCTTCACCGCGCATCCCGGCAGGCAGGTGGCCTTTGTGGGGCCGAGTGGCGCGGGCAAGAGTACGCTCATAGCGCTACTGCTCCGCTTTTACGACCCCGAAGAGGGACGCATCTTGCTGGACGGCGCCGATGCCCGCACCATACCGCTGTCGCAGTTTCGCCGGCAGGTGGCGTTTGTGCCGCAAGACATTTTGCTGTTTGGCGGCACCATTGCAGAGAATATCGCCTACGGCAAACGCGGAGCGACATCCGACGAGGTGGAGGCCGCAGCCCGGAAGGCCAATGCCCATGAGTTTATCGCCGCCTTCCCCGAGGGCTACCAAACCTTGGTGGGCGAGCGCGGCGTGAAGCTCTCTGGCGGACAGCGGCAGCGCATTGCCATTGCCCGCGCCATACTGAAGGACCCGGTCATTCTGCTGCTCGATGAAGCCACAAGCGCCCTCGACTCCGAATCGGAAATGCTGGTGCAGGAGGCCTTGCAGAACCTCATGCAGAACCGTACCTCCTTCGTAGTGGCCCATCGCCTCTCCACCATCCGCAACGCCGACCAAATCATCGTGCTGGAAGACGGCCGCATCCGCGAAACCGGCACCCACGACGAGCTCATCCAAATAGAAGGCG
>CAIVHI010000022.1 GCA_903905685.1 uncultured Bacteroidota bacterium
CAATTGCCGTTAAGTAATCCTGCATGGGCAGGCCACCCCAATCCTTGCTGATTTCCTCATTCCACTTAACGCCCCAACCCGGCATACCGCGGCGATTGGGTGCCACAACGATATAGCCCTGTGCGGCCATCAGTTGGAAATTCCAACGCACGCTGTAAAATTGGGTCAAGGCCGATTGTGGGCCGCCTTGACAATAGAGCAGGGTGGGGTACTTCTTGTTTTCATCGAAATCGGGAGGGTAGATGATCCACTCGCCCATAGTTGCACCATCCGATGTGGTCACTTGCTTGAACTCCGTTTTGCTCATCAGCAAAGGCTGATACAGTCGGTCGTTTTCATGAGTGAGGCAAATCATGTCGCCGTAGTTGGGCTTCACGGCATATATTTCGTTGGCATGGTTCATGTCGCAGCGGGTCACAATCACTTTGTTGCCCGCTTGACCCACAATGCTCGATACGTCCCACTTACCCTTGGTGAGCATCTTTACAGATTCTTTGTCGGTAATGCCGCTTGGGGGTATGTTGATTTCGAACAATTGTTCGGTACCTTCGGTGGGAGCGGTGAAGAAGATGCGAGAGCTGTACCGATCGCCCTTGCCGTCGGACTGGCCCCAAATGAAGCTGTTCACCGTGCCGTCCCATTTGGCGGTGATGTTCATCTTCCGTTTCTTGTCCATCATGTCCATTATCACGATGTCGTTCTTGTCGGCTTCATAACCATCCGTTGCCATACTGAGCCAAGCCAGACGTTTGCCATCTTTGCTGAAGACCGGATTGGTGTCGTAGCCCATCATGCCTTCAGTCCAGTTTTCGGTTTTGCCTGTCGTCACATCATAGTAGTAAAGGTCTGTATTGGTGCTACGGGCATAGTCTTTGCCATCTTTTTTCTTGCACACATATACCAGTCCCTTGTTGTCGGGCGACCACACCGCGTCTTCCAAGCCGCCAAACGGCTTTTGTGGACAATCGTAGGGCATGTCTTCCAGAATGTCCTTCGTAGAACCGTCTTTCAGGTTTACGATGAAGATGTGGGAATATTTGCCGTCAGACCATGTGTCCCAATGCCTGTAATTAAGGTCGGTATAAACCTGGGCTGTAGTGTTGGGAAGGTCGGCATAAATGTCGGTACCGTTGGTGGGCTTTACCAACACACGCTTGGAGTAAGCGATGTACTTACCGTTTGGCGACACCCATACGTTTTCGGCATCCTGGGCATTGGCATAAATTTCCGTCCAAGAGCTGCCGCTATCCACACTTTTGTATACGTAGTTGTCATACATGGCATACCATGCGTCATCATAACGTTGGGTTACGGTCTTGCCGGCGGTTGTGGTAAACTCTTTTTTCTCACCGTCTTCCACACCCACCTTGAAGTGGAGCAATGAGCTTTTCTCGGATTTCCAATCCGTGGTTCTGGAACTGTAGTAGACGAATCGACCATCTCGGCTTACCGCCTCGCCCGATACCCGGTGCAGGCTCCAAAGAATCTCGGGCGTCATTCTGTCTTGGGCCTGGGCTGCCGTAACGAACAGCAACAGCATAGGTAACATACGAAATTTTTTCATATCGGTGTATTGTGCAGACTTGATGTTATTTTATGTTTTTGGGGTCCTTGGACTCTTTGAGGTCTTTTTTGCCGATGTTGTCCTTGGAATCCTTGCCCTTATTGTCGTCCTTGGTTTTTTTCCGTTTGTCCTTTTTCGGTTGGAGCTTTTGATCGAAGTCGACAATCAATTCCCAGCCGGCTTTTAGGTTCACTGTCTCGGTGTAGGGAATCACCAGTTCGGGTTGACGCTTCGCTAAAAGGTCGCCGGTATCCCATATGCCGTTCCTGTTGGCATCCACAATGATACGAAACGTATATTTATCGGGTTTGAGTTGTTTCAAAACTACCACCGAATCGCGGATGCGGCCTTGGTACACCGAGTCTTTTTCGGTGCCGACACGTAATACGTATATAGTATCGTTATACTTGGCAGGAAATACGATTTTAAGTTTGCCGTAGTCTTCGTCTTTCAATGTCCTGAACCGGTAGCGCGAGGGTAGCAGGTCGCCACCACCGGTGTCTTTGGCGAAGCCCTTGGCCAGTTTGAGTGTATACAGGGTGTTTTCCAGCCACTTCGTGCTTACCTGCCACAATAGGGGATGAACGGTGTCTGATGATATGTTGATGGGGGAAACATGCTCGACACTATCATCGTCGAGGTATGAAAGTGTCACTTTATCACCATTGAAAACGGTTTTGCCGGTGAAATTGATCTGCACGTTATTGTGTGCGAAATCGAAAGTGCGCTTGCCGTTCTTTGTGGTGTCCACATTCACCGAATACGAAAGCGGTCCGCCGGGCTTAGGGCGGTTCCTGTGGTTGGAGGTAGAGTCGGAACGTTTTTTTGTGGCTATGGAGTCGGCGATTTTTGCAGAGTCGGGCCTTTCCTGAAAAAGGCGCAGGTTGATGGGCACCTGCATGCTGTCGCCTGGGTTAACCAAGCTGTCGTTAAAGGCGATTCTTTCCGTTGGAGGGCCATCGTAAAACAAATTGCCGTTGGCAGCTTCCTTAAGGGCATAGATGCGGAAATTTTTTGCAGGTAGGCCAGTAAATGTAAAAGTCCCATCGCCCTTCACCTTTACTGCATACTTGGGTTTGCGGCGAATGACGTCGCTGTCTTTGGCGGCTGCGGGATATAGAACGACTATTACGTTGGTGGTATCGGGTAGGCCTGTTGCGGCATCAACAACAGTTCCATTCAGCGCTAGTGAGTCGAAATAACCGCCGGTGCTGAAAACGTAGGTATACTTCTTAAAAATATTGCCTTCGTGCAGGTCTTTGATGGCGTTGCCGAAGCTTATGCGGTAGGTCGTGTTGGAGTCCAACAGGGAGTCCGTAATCTTCAACGTGACGGTTTTATTAATGCCTATTACAGTTGGTGGTCGGGCAATGATGGGTGAGGTTTGCACTTCGGTAGCTGCATCGCCCACGGTAACGTATTCGTCAAACCGCATTACCAGTTTAGAGACGCGGGTGTTGAGCATCGAGTCGGGTGGGGTCACCTCCAGTAGCTTGGGTGGCGTTTTGTCCTTTTTGCCGCCGGGCGGTGTGGTAATATTCGCGCAACCCGAGAGCAGCACACCCATTACCAACAATATTATTCGGCGGAACGGCGAAGACATGAACGGCAAAAATAGTGTTTTTGCCGACAGCTTGGATTCCGGAAGCGTATGGATTGCACGCGGAAACAGCAGGTGGGTGCACAGTGCAGCGCAGTTCCCCCGAATTTGAGGGTGTTCCCGCGCCATAACCAAGCGGTTTGCGAAACTTTCGGCTTACTTCACTTTTAATTTTTAGGAGTATTGAATACCTTTGCGCCTGTTAAAAAAATTGGTAATCTATGTCAGCAAACAAAATTCAGGAATTACTGGGCGACAAAGCCGAATATTTTCTCGGCCATAAGTGCCATACCATCGATCAATCTATGCTCCACACGCCATCTGCCGGTGCAATAGATCATGTTTGGTCGCAGTCCAACCGCAACATCCCTACGCTTCGCAGCCTGGCTGCATTGCATAACCATGGCCGTCTGGCCGGTACGGGATATGTGTCCATCCTCCCGGTTGACCAAGGCATTGAGCACAGCGCAGGTGCATCATTCGCACCCAACCCTATTTATTTCGACCCTGAAAATATCGTGAAGCTGGCTATGGAAGGCGGCTGCAATGCCGTGGCTTCCACTTATGGCGTGCTGGGTGCAGTAGCCCGCAAGTATGCCCACAAAATCCCTTTCATCGTTAAGATCAACCATAACGAATTCATTTCCTACCCCAACCAATACGACCAAATCATGTTCGGCTCCATCAAGGATGCCTGGAACATGGGTGCAGTAGCAGTGGGTGCTACCATCTACTTCGGCTCAGACGAGAGCAAGAGGCAGATAGTGGAAGTGGCCAAGGCGTTTGATTATGCACACGAGTTGGGCATGGCTACCGTGTTGTGGTGCTACCTGCGCAACAGCGGCTTCAAAAAAGACGGTGTAGACTACCATGCTGCAGCCGACCTCACCGGTCAGGCCAACCACTTGGGTGTGACCATCCAAGCCGACATCATCAAGCAAAAGCTCCCCACCAACAATGGTGGATACAACGCCCTGAACTTTGGCAAGACCAGCAAGTTGGTTTACGACAAACTGACTACCGACCACCCTATCGACCTCTGCCGTTACCAAGTAGCCAATTGCTACATGGGCAGGGTAGGGCTCATCAACTCCGGTGGAGAATCGAAAGGCGCGACCGACATGGCCGAAGCCGTAACCACCGCCGTAGTGAACAAGCGTGCAGGCGGTATGGGCCTCATCTCCGGTCGCAAAGCCTTCCAAAAACCCATGAACCAAGGCATCGAACTCCTCCAAACCATCCAAGACGTTTACTTGGATAGCAGCGTTACATTGGCGTAAGTTGCCAATAATGTATTTCCCCCGGGCCGCCATTTGTGAAGATGGCGGCCTGGGGTGTTTTAGGGAGGAGGCAACAAAAACATTTTACGTTACCGAAATTGCTTTTCAATTTTGCAGCTTTTGTCGTACCGGCCATGGGTCGCGAATCTATTTCGGAACCCATAAGCCGCCCTAATATAGTGCCTTTTCTACAAGGTACATTCCGAATCTGTGCCACAGGCTGTGGCACAGATTCCTTGTGGGCACAACACAGGTTAATAGTGACGAAAGTAAAGCATACGGGGAAGGAACTCTTTTACGTATTAGTCTTTTTCCCTGCATCCCTACCCATTTTGTGGTGTTTAGCTCCATAGCCCGACTTTTTTGCCGTACGAAAAAATCCGTACATTCGTATTACATATTTTAATGAATGGCGCTATGAAAGAAGCGGTTACTGCGCAGGTTGACGCTCGGATTTCGGAAAGGCAGAAGGCGTTTTTGGAGTATGCCGCAGGGCTTGGCGGGTATAAAACCTTGGCGGCCTTTGTTTTTAATGCCGCCTGCCTATCAAGATTTGCCCGCCACGCTTTTGGGACGGTTGGTGGTCGACAATGCCTATAAAGGTAAGAAGTTGGGGAAGTTCCTTTTGTTTGATGCGCTGTGGAGGAGCTACGAAGTATCGCGGTCTTCGGTGGGGGTCGGTTGCCATCATTGTAGACCCACTCGATGAAAATGCAGAAAATTTTTGTACCGCTTTCTACTTCATCATGTTGCCTGATAGCGGGAAAATGTTCCTGATGATGGATACGGTTGTGGAACTATTCCGATAGCCACCCTCATACATCACCCCACCAGCTGCACATTCAATAATTCCCTACCAATCACCCTTACCGCCACTTTTGATGCCGGGATGTTTTCTACCCGTCACCTACCGGCTCATGAGCGGTGGGTTGGTGTAGGCCCTTGCCGCTACTGTGGATGCCTTCAAATAATCGTGTTCGGTAAAGAATGTTGAGATGTTGTAACGGATTTCAAAATTTTCGGTGTCGGCATTTACCTGCCTGCTTCTTTATTTTCTGTTCTAATCCTTTACCTATTTCCTTGGAACCATGATAGGGCATGATGGTGGTGAAGTCCCATCCTTCCTTGGCAGGTATGATGAGGCTCGTGCCGTTTAGCCCCACTTTATTCCATTTTTTATGAAAACGTCCTGATTATGACGGCGCTTTACATATAAACAATTATACTATATTTTTAATCGTTCTGCGCTATCTTTGAGTCACTTTATATGGTGCCCATCCATGATGACAAAGGAGCAAATAGGTACGATTATCAATCCTGATTTTCCGGGAGTATATGCGCCAACTTCTGAGCCGACCAAACTGATTTTTGACGATGGTAGCTTCAAGGTCGGGTATTTTGAGTCGACAAGTGATTCTGAAAAATTGGAACGTGAAAACAAATTCAGGTTTGTAGAGTTTGGAGACAGGGGCCAGATTTATCGTGTTACGAGAGGCCGGCAATATGTTACCATTGTTGACGCAAACAAATTGGCATCCG
>CAIVHI010000023.1 GCA_903905685.1 uncultured Bacteroidota bacterium
AGCGATTTGCGCTCGGTGATGGTGAGGAGGTATCCCGTTCCATCCAAACCCATGGCGTCTCCTTCCTCAATTTCTTCACCACCAGGAGTACAAATGCGTCAGCGGAATCCTTCAATGCCAAAGTCAAGGCCTTCAGGGCCACGTTCTGAGGTGTAAGGGACATCGCCTTTTTCCTCTTCAGACTCGCTAGAATTTATGCCTGAATTTTCTGCCCTCCACAGGTTTTGGTACTGGTCCCTACTTCTCAATACCAGTAAGACTTTCACGCAAAAAAAGGAAAGAGGGTCAAAAAAAATTGACCCTCTTTCCCAAGAGGTAGTCCGACCTGGATTCGAACCAGGACAAACAGAACCAAAATCTGTTGTGCTGCCGTTACACAATCGGACTATCGTGCCCCTGTTTTGGGAGTGCAAAGGTAAATCAGCCTTGCGATATTTACAACAATTTACTCAAAAAATTTAAGAACGCAATATAAACGAGCGCATGGATATAGAGCCCATGTCGAACTTGTCGTTGAAATACTCGGGAGTCTCGTTGGGTTGCTTCATGCCGAGAATGTAGAACAACGGCAGGAAGTGGTCGTTGGACGGGTGCGCAATGTCGGCAAGGTTGCCCATGATTTTCTGGTAGTTCAATACCGAAGCCGTGTCGCCCGCATCGATCCAACCGGTGATCTTCGTATCGAACTCCTGCGCCCAATCGTATACTTTGCCCGTGCCATCCCAATCTATCCTACCCAAGTTGTGCACCATATTGCCGCTTCCTATAATCATTACCCCCTTGTCGCGCAGTGCGTTGAGCTGCTTGCCCAGTTGGTAGTGGTATTCGGGCGGCTGGGCATATACTATGCCGAGTTGGAACACCGGTATATTGGCCAGCGGGAACATGGGCAGCAGCACACTCCAAGTGCCGTGGTCGAGCCCCCAATTGTAGTCGGGAGCCACATGACTGTAAGTGAGGAGCTTAGCCGTGAGCTCGGCAAACTCGGGTGTGCCGGGAGCGGGATACTCTTGGTCGAACAGCTTCTTCGGAAACCCACCAAAATCGTGGATGGTCTTGGGCTTTGCCATGGCTGTGACCCGTGTGTCGGGCGTAAGCCAGTGTGCAGATATCGATAGAATGGCCTTAGGCCGTGGCAGTTGCTTGCCCAGCTCTTGCCATTTGCGGTGGTATATGTTGTCTTCAATGGCATTCATAGGGCTGCCATGACCCACAAACATGGCGGGCATTCGGGGTGCGGGAGGCAGCGATGCTCCCAGTTGCTGCAAAGCATTTAGTGTAGACATACCGGCAAGTTGTGCGGTGGCCACCAAGCCACCTGTTTTTATAAAAGACCTTCTCAACATGGAAGTGGCAACACAGGCATTTCATTTCCCGATTGCTCTGCAAATTTACATGTACCTACATGTATTTGCCAAATGTTTTTAGGTATACACCTATTGGAGCAACACATAAAGAGTGGTAACTTAGATAGATATGATGCCGCCTTCTTCTTTGGCTGTGGTGTTCAGCTCCCCGATAAAATCCAGCATAGCCTTCCGGCCCAAATTCTTCACTGCGCTCGTCACAAAGCTTCGGGGAATGTACTCCCATTCCTTCTTCATGTCTTCGATGAACATGCGCGCATTGCCTGCTGCATCCTTCTGGGTGGTCTTATCTGCCTTTGTGAACACGGGGTTGAAGGGGACGCGCCACTCGCCCAGCTTTCTCAGGAAAGCCTTATCGGCATTCTGTGGCTCATGGCGGGCATCTATCAATACAAAAATCGTCACCAAGTTCTCGCGGGTGGTGAGGTATTCGCGAATCATTTTTTCCCACTGTGCTCGTGTAGACTGGGAGACTTTCGCGAAACCATAGCCGGGAAGGTCTACAAAATAAAAGGAATGGTTGATGAGGAAGTGGTTGATCATCTGCGTCTTCCCCGGTGTGCCCGATGTTTTGGCCAAGCCCGCATGGCGGGTCAGCATATTGATGAGCGAAGACTTACCCACATTGGAACGGCCAATGAAAGCATACTCCGGTTTATCGGGCTTGGGGCAGAGCGACACCTCGGGACTGCTGATAATGTATTTGGCTGAAACGATTTCCATGGAAGTTGTGCAACTGCATCGTAATTTTGCAACAATGCAGGCAACGCAAAAGTACGGACAGGTTGTGCCGGACGCAAATTCGAATTTGGGTAAAAAGGCACAAGTGGCCGATATGTTCAACCATATTGCGGGCAATTACGATTTCCTTAACCATTTCTTGTCGCTCGGCATAGATAAGGTGTGGCGCAAGCGGGCCATTCGAGAAGTGGGCATGGTGGGTGCGAAAAACATTTTGGACGTAGCCACGGGCACTGGCGACCTCGCCATCGCTGCAAATGCCCTGAACCCCGACCAAATCATGGGAATTGACATTGCCGACCAGATGCTGGAAGTGGGCCGCAAAAAGCTCGACGACCTTGGCCTAAACCACAAAATTTCCCTCCACACTGCCGACTCGGAGTGCATCCCCTACCCTTCCGACACGTTCGATGCAGTAATGTGTGCCTATGGTGTGCGCAATTTCGAACACCTTGAAGCCGGCTTGAAGGAGATGTTGCGGGTGCTGAAGCCGGGCGGCAAGGTGGTGATACTCGAATTCTCCCAACCCACCGCATTCCCCATCAAGCAACTTTACAAATTTTATTTCCGCTACATATTGCCGGTACTCGGTCGCGTGGTGTCCAAGCACGGCACAGCCTACACCTACCTGCCGGAGTCGGTTTCGGCTTTTCCGCAGGGCAAAGAGTTTACCGAAGTGTTGATGCGGTGCGGGTACTCACGCACTGTAGCCAAGCCCCTCACCCTTGGGGTAACATCACTATATACAGCGTTTAAATAGCATTTCCCCTTATTTTAATAATATGACGGTGGGTTGAATACCCATCGTCATTTTTTTATGTCTGGTCGCTTCACCGTTTCGTGACCTCAATCATATCGTCATGTAACTGCGGTCATACCCTGCCGGTTCGTGCCACGATACCTTTGGCCTGTCAAATCATTAACAAGCCATGAACACATTCTGTAAAATCAAAGAAATAA
>CAIVHI010000024.1 GCA_903905685.1 uncultured Bacteroidota bacterium
CCGCAAAATGACCCCTCGCGAATGGGCGCGCCTGCAGGGCTTTCCCGATACTTTCCTAATTCCCGTAGCCGATGCATCGGCCTACAAACAGTTCGGCAATTCGGTGGCGGTGCCGGCAATAGAGGCTACAGCTCAAAAAATATTGGAGGCATCTGGAATAATAGCAAGAAATGACGGGGAACAAGGGTGAGTGGAGTGAGATTTACGTATTTCTCAAGCTCTTGGCAGAAGGCAAACTAAATGCGGCGGATGCAAATCTACGGGCAATACCTAATGCGTATTATCCAATAATAAAAATTTTGCGCGGTGATGGGACAGAGATTAAAGAGTATGTCTTCGATTCGGCGATAAAAATCGTTGACGGAATCAGCAAGGTTGTACTTGGTTCGTTTTCAATAAGTGATTTTTTAAAAAAGGAACCCTATTCAACCTGCACTAATCTGGCAAAGTAGATTTATTGGTGTACCTAATTAACTGCGCCTCCTGGACTTCTTGTCGATAAGCTGCCCTACGGGCAGATAGACACCCCCAATCTCGTTAAAAATTAGTCCTTTATGCAGCGCACCGGATAGGCGGAAACCTTTATGGTTTGCTCTGTTTCGCATGTATATATCGTACCGCCGGTCTGGTAAATTTGCAAATGCAAATTCCAGCCGGTGGTGTTATCATTTTGGTTGCTCGACCAATAATATCCATCAGTAAAAAAGGAAGCGTACTGGTACTGCCATGTGGTGTCGATAGTCAATGTACCTCCAAGGGTCAAAGGAGACCCAAATGCATCCGTAATATCCTTCCACGGTCCGGCGGCCAGCATATTTTTGAATTCAAGCTGGGTCGGCAATCGCCATCCCGAGCCGAGCAAAATGGTGCATGGGTCGTTTGTCTGCGCCCAATCGGCATTTTCGCTAATGGGGGATTGCCAAGTAGACGGAGCGCTGCAATAGGTAAAAGGAAAACCGCCTCCCGCCAACGTAGAAGTAGAGATTGTATCCAACACCTTGTAGCCCTGTTTCCGATTAAACTGCCAAACCCAACCTCTCGATTTTGGCGAAGTATCGCCCACCGATGTTTGAGGATTTTCGGCACCCAAATTTTGAACAATCCAACATTTGGAGGCTCCCGAGAGCGTTGAACTTACGGTTTTATAGTTGATGGTTTTTGTCTCCGGGGCTACACTTCCCGCAGTGTGTGTTACGGTTAGTGTTGAGCCGCAGGTGAAACTGCTTGCATTGTCGGACTTTTTGCAACTGGAGTGCAGGAAAATGAATGAAAATAAAACCGCTACGAAAAATCGTGGCATACAGGTAGAGAATGCAAGGTGTCTCATATACATATCAGTTTAGTTGGCAAAGTTATGTCACCATATAAAACTATCCAAACTTTTTTGAAAAAATGAAAAGTCCCGGTTATCTTAGATGTACCACCATACAAGGCGAGGAACTCTTTACACTATTAAAGGAGTCGTCGGGCAGAAGTAATTCTTTCCCGATTATTGAGGATTTTCTCAGGGCTGTTTCTGTAAATTCCCTAAAAGCATCAAAGGGCGATAAAGCCGACATCATTATCGTCGTACATGATTTGAATACGGGATTGCAACCACAACTTGGATTTAGCATCAAATCCATGATTGGCAAAGATTCAACCCTGTTTAATCCTGGAGCTGGAACTAATTTTATATACAAAATTTTCAATCCAGACAACCTTGTCTTTGATGTA
>CAIVHI010000025.1 GCA_903905685.1 uncultured Bacteroidota bacterium
GACGGCGTCACCGTGAAATGGTTCAACAAGAAAGAGGTTCAAAACGTTCAAGTCTCGAATTGGAAAATCAATGGCATAACGGAAGACCGAAAAGGGAACATTTGGTTTACCACCGATGAGTTAGGCATAGGCTGCATCAATACGGCCACGGATTCCGTCACGTTTTTCGGCGACAAGGAAGGGTTGCCTACCGTCCAATTCGATGAAATAGTTCGGGATGGAAACTTCAACCTTTGGATATCCTCGCCTTGCGGCTTACTGTATATGAATACGGAGAACCGCCAGTACCAGTTGTTTACAGATGCAGAAGGATTTCCGAAACCGGCCGACATCAACGCAATAAGCTATAATGCCCGGTCGGGGCTGCTCTATATCTTGACTCCCGACAATATTTTGGAGCTGGACCCGAATAAGAGCCGCGCCGAAATCGTTTCGCCTCCCGTGAGCATCATCGGTCTGTCCGTGTTCGATAAGGAGCGGCCCGTAGGGCACTGCTCCGGTGTTCAACTCAACTACAACGAGAACTTCATCAACATCGATTTCGCCTCCATCCGGTTTCACAGTACCAAGCAGCTCCACTATGCCTACAAAATGGCGGGCGTAGATAAGGATTGGGTGTATTGCGGTGGCCGAACCAACGCGCCCTATACCGATTTGCAGCCCGGCACCTATGAGTTTGCTGTAAAGGTGCAAGACCCTGACGGCATGTGGAGGGCGCTGCCTACAACATTGACTATCAGGATTATGCCCCCGTTATGGCAAACCTGGTGGTTCAAGGCCATTCAGGTTTTGGTGTTGGTTGCAACCGGTATCTGGATAATAAGATTGTATACCCAACGCAGATTGGACCGCCAGAAGGTGGAAATTGAGAAAACCATGGCGGTGTCGGAGGAGCGTAACCGAATCGCGTCCGACATGCACGATGACTTGGGCTCCGGGCTCACCGCAGTACGGATGCTCGCTGAGGTGGCCAACTTTAAGACCGACAAAGATGGCGCGGCAAGAAACGAAATCGAGAAAATACTGCTGGCCGTAGACAGTCTGTCCCAAAACCTGCGCGAGGCGATTTGGACCATGAACCCGAAGTTTGATAAAATGGAGAACTTCATTTCCTATCTCCGGTATTACGTGTACGGCGTTTTTGAGCATTCAACAATTGCTTTCAACTTCAATGCGCCCGACTCCGTGCCCGACATCCTACTTGCCGGAGATTTGCGGCGAAACGTGCTGTTGTGTATCAAGGAAGCCCTGCACAACATCATGAAGCACTCCAAAGCCACCCACGCATCTTTATCTTTGGCCGTAAATGCCGGTATCCTTATTGTCGAAATCGTGGACAATGGTGTAGGATTCGACGTGGTGGGTGCTCGAACATTCGGCAATGGATTAAACATCATGAAATCACGCATGGAAAAATATGGCTGCGAGCCCGAAATCCAAGCACAATCGGGCACTCGCTTGGTGTTCCGTATTCCCATTGCAGCTACGGGACGCGTGCAGTAAGCCCCCACGGGCACAATGCAACTCCAAGTTGAGTTTAGTAGGATTACAGCCACCGACTAGCGTAAAACTTTGGCACTGTGGGCACCACGAGCCCATGGGTCATAAACCGAGGTGGCACGGTTGGCTCACGTTCCTCGAGCGCCAACTGTCGTCAATGGAACC